>JASLZO010000183.1 GCA_030754805.1 Dehalococcoidia bacterium | reverse complement strand
AGAGGCCAGTGATGTCGGGTCGGTCGTTTTGCCGAAGAGGGAGCGGGCCTCGGATTCGTTCAGCACCAGGACATCGACATCTCGGGCGAGCTTCTCGGCCCGACTGTGGTCCGCTTCGAGCGCGACACCAGGATCCCAGTAGGTCAGGGCGTTCATTGTTCGTGCACGGGACAGGAGCGCCGCGACGAAATCCAGCGGAGGGTCCGTGATCGCGTAGACGCCCGCGGCGGCGAGGGGTTCGGCCACCTGCTGGTCCATGATGTGGGCAGGTTCGAGCGAACCGTTGGCGCCGAGGACACTGGCGATGACGTTCTCACCGGTGTTGGAGTCGACGGTGATGAAGGCCTGTCCCGATTCCATCCCAGGAATCGTTCGCAAGCCCTCGACCTGGATCCCCTCTCGTTCGAGGAGGGAGCGCTGGGCCGGGCCGATGTTGTCGTCTCCAACGGCGCCGACGAACGAGACCCGGTCCGGTCCGAGGAGACGTGCGGCGGCGACGGCGACGTTCCCTCCAGTGCCTCCTGGGACACGTGAGGCTTCGGTGATTGTCACCTCTTCTCCGGGAGCTGGGAGATGATCCGTGAACAGCGTGACATCCCAGTTGATGGCACCGCAGACGACAGCGCGAATGCTCGGGCCCAACAGGTCACCGACCGGGGGCGCCGGTCAGTCTTCCAACCAACAGGTCGCGGAAGCCGGGATCCGCGACGCTCGTCGCAATCGAGATAGTGGTTGGCGCGTCTTCGCCCTCGGGTCGAGGACGCTGGTCCGCGATGGTCTGGCCGCGTGTCGTTCCCTCCGACAGGACGACTTCGACAGGAAAGTCGCGGGTCTCAATGATGTCCGGCCGAACGACCGCGGCGAGAGCGAGTGGATCGTGCAGTTGGACCTGGCCGCGCCTGGAAAGGCCGAGCCGAGTGACGCGTGCTGTAAGTCGAGCCGCGGGGTGGGTGCTAGCCGCCAGGGTCTCGTGGAGATCGGAGGTGAGGATGGCGCCCGGCGATGTGGTGACGTCGAGCCCGACCGCGGTAATCGAGGCGCCAGACCGGAACACGATGTCGGCGGCTTCAGGGTCCGCCCAAACGTTGAACTCGGAAACGGGGGTGACGTTTCCGTGACCGTGAGGAGTGAGCGCGAAGGCGCCGCCCATGATCACCACGCTTCGAAGTCTGGTCGCCACGTCCGGTGCGGCGAGGAAGGTAGTTGCCACATTCGTCAGTGGCCCGACGGCGACCAGATCGATGTCAGCGTAAGGATGATCGCGGACCAGCGCTTTGATGAACTCGGGCGCCCCGGACGCCACCGGCGAGAGCCGATCCGGACCAGGGAGACCGCTCTCTCCAAGGCCGTCAGAACCGTGGATTTGCAGAGCCGGAGAGGGTTGACGAACCAGCGGTCGTTCGGCACCTCGCGCGACCGGAATCGTCGAGATGTCCATAGCCTCGAGCAACCGCAGCGCATTGGCCGTCGTCAGGTCGATGGGGGCATTCCCTGCAACCGTCGTGATCCCCACGATTTCGATGTCAGGCGACGTCAAAGCTAGCAGCAAGGCAAGCGTGTCATCAACGCCGGGGTCGGTATCCAGGATGATCTTCGGCATCGTCCCTTTGAAGTAGCCAGTTCCGAAGGCAGGCACGTGGGTCGCATACAGGATGCCACAGCTACATCGGTGAGACATAGCCAATGCCCAGAGCGAAGGACAACACCACACCTATAGTCCGTCTTTCCGTTTCCGGCAAAGGAGTTGCTGGACGAGGTGTCACAGGTGACCGAACTTCTCAAGGCCTTCGTGAGGGGGGCTAAAGAGGACATGGGCAACGCGGCGTGGCGTGGCACGGCTCTCACAGGAGCGCGTTCCTAGGGGCTGGGCTCAACCGTATCGACACAGAGAGAACCGTGAGGTAAGTGCCGCGGGTTTATCCTGCGGCACTTACTTGTTGCCTTGCGAGGGGCCGTGGTTCGTTCGCAACAACAGGCGCTGTTGGTGGATGGGGGTCGTGGGTCCTTCGCCTTGCTCCGGAGGGCGACAACGAAGGGAACGGCGGGTTCAGAAGGGTCCGTTGCCCGCTCGCTGGTCGATCTCGTCCCGGCAGAGTTCGTAGAAGGAGCAAGATGGGCAGAGACCAGTGTCGTCACGGAGTGGGAAGGCGGCTTTTTCTCTCGGCTGGTTGGCCTCAACGTCGAGAAGATACCCGCGCATCGCCTGGACGCTGTTGGCGATTTTCCCATAGGCGTCCTGGATCCCCGACCCGGAGATCGTTCGGACCTCCGAGTTGCCGCTGGACAGCCATTCCACACGGGCGATGACCGATTCGACGCCGTGCTTTTCCCGAATGAACAGGGCGTAGACGGCCATCTGATCCCAGTCGGGCTGCTCGTTGAGGCCGGTCTTCCAGTCGCTGATCGTCCAGGAGCCATCGCCCAGCCGGTAGTGGAGGTCGGGGGCGGCGTATATAGGTGTAACGTCGATATCGATCGGTGGGAGGAATTCCTCCGCCCGAACCTCGACCGCCGGCGCGGAGAGGGCCTGTCGGTAACTGGTGCTAGTCCGGAGATTGGTGAGGCAGCGGACGACCTGGTCACGTGCCCTCGTCAACTGTGATTCAGAGAGGCCATCGCCGTAGTAGGACTCATGGAACATCTTTGAGCGGTTCGGCTGGCGTTCCCATGCTGCTCGGTCCTTCGATTGGAGCCAAGCGTTGTTCAGGTCAGCGCGGACGCGGTCGTGAACTTCCTCGAACGAGGGCTCCGGGAACCCGTTTCGAACTCGTTCGATGGAGTGTCGGGCCGCGTCGTGAACCGCCCCGCCCAGTTCGATCGGGAGCGACGCTAGCTGTTTGAGCCGGTACGCGGTTTGGGCGTCCTCTTCGGCAGAGGCGAGCCAGCCATTGTGAGAGCCGTAGTACTGATAGTAGTACTTACGCGGACACTCTTGAAACGTGGTCCGGCGCGAGTGTGACCAGGACCAATCCGGATAGGGTCGGATCTCGAAGGTCATGTGCGGTCGCTCTGCTTCTGGCGTTCGTGAAGAGTCGAGGATACCGCGCATGGCCGCGTCGATAAACAAGTGAAGACATTGAGACATGGTCGTGTCGTCCTTGCCTTGGATCGAGGTCGTTCATAGACTCGGTGCATAATCCTCAGGGCTCCTCCCGATGAACAGCTGAAGGATTCCGCTTGATCCTCCTTCGTCGGCTCCTCGCGCTGCTACTGATTCCGTTCGCGATCCTTTCGATCCTGGCGGTGTCGTTGAGAGCAACGGTGCCGGCATCGGAGAAGATGTTGATGTCGCCGCTGGCAGCCCCCGTGTTGTCGGTGAGCAGGACGGCGTCCTGATCGATGGTGACGTTGGCGTCGGCATCGATGTCGATAAGCTCGTCG
>JASLZO010000182.1 GCA_030754805.1 Dehalococcoidia bacterium | reverse complement strand
TCGCCCCTCGTTTCATGGCGCACCCTGTCCTGACCTGGGACGAGGAGGTCCACGAGCCATACTGCACCGGGTGCCTCATCTGTATGCGTATCTGCCCGACCGATGTGATTACGGTCGCGATGAAAGACAACCCAAAATTCGTGGCGGAAGAAAGTACACGCCGCAAGATCGTCGATGACTTCGAACTCAACATCGCCGATTGCATCATGTGCGGTCTCTGTGTCGATTACTGCAACTTCGATGCCATCGTCATGTCCGACAATTTTGAGTTGAGCAAGCCCTCGCGAACGGAGCTCGTCCAAGGTCTCGACCAGTTGCTCGATGGTGGACGCGATCAGGTTGCACGGGGACGTTGGTCGGCGCCGGAGACCAAGAAGTCGCAGCGTCGCGCTGCGGCACAGAGCCCAACGGAGGACGCCGCCGCGCCGGCCGCCTCCGCCGCGCCATCGTCGGACGACCGGGTCGCGGCCTCCCGGGCTAAGGCCGCAGCAATGCGGGCCCAACGGGCCCTCGAAGCAGGTGGAACGGTCGAAGACACCTCCGTACCTCCCGTAGTACCGACAGGCTCCGAAGGCGAAGTGGACCCGCGAGTCGCGGCGGGGCGAGCAAAGGCTGCAGAGCTACGGGCACAGAAGGCAGCGGAACGCGAGAAGACGAGTGCGGAGGTGACGATTCCCGCCACTCCACAACTCGCGTCGACCGAATCGACCGGGACAGATCAACCGGCGGTGGACCCGCGCGTCGTCGAGGGGCGCCGAAAAGCGGCCGAACTCCGGGCGCAAAAAGCACGGGAGCGCGAGGAACAGCAGGCCTCCGACACGGACGAGGCTAATCAGCGGTGATTGAATCCGTCCTTCTAGGGACGCTGGCGGGAATCGTCCTCGCGGGCGCCTTCGGCGTCGTGTCGACCCGCAGCGTCGTCTACGCGACCATATTCCTGCTCTTTACGCTCGTTGGCGTCTCGGTGATCTTCCTCGTGTTGTTGACTGAGTTCCTTGCTCTGGTCCAGTTACTGATTTACGGAGGCGCGATTTCAATCGTTCTGCTGTTCGCGATCATGCTGACCAGAGCGCCGGAACAGTCGCACGTCGAGGATAATTCACAGCGCCCTCTCGCTGCGGTCGCCGCAGCGGCCATGTTCGGCCTTTTGGCCGTCTCCGCGCTCTTCACACCGTGGAAAGAACTTGAATCGGGTGCCGACCCCGGTGAAGGATTCATCACCCTGTCGGAGTCGCTCTTCAGCAATTTCGTCGTTCCTTTTGAGATTGCCTCCCTCGTCCTGCTCGTCGCGATGGTGGGAACGGTCATCCTGACACGGACGCGGAACACCGAACAATGACTCCGCTGGAATTCTTGTTATTGCTGAGCGGCGGACTCTTCTCGCTGGGGCTCTACGGGGTACTCGCAAGAAAAAACGCCGTTCTTGTGTTGATGGCCATCGAATTGATGCTGAACGCCGTGAACGTCAATCTCGTCGCGTTCGTTCGGTATGTGGTGGGAGGGGATCCTGTCGGACAAGTGCTCGTTGTGTTCGTCATTACCATTGCGGCTGCCGAGGTCGGGCTGGCATTGGCAATCATTCTGCGCCTCTACCGGAACTGGAATACGGTCAACCTCGACCGCATCTCGACCCTCCAGCAGTAGCGCGTAGCGGACTTCATGGAGTTTCTGAACCAGATACCGCTGGGCGCGAACGGGGCATGGCTCGTCCCCGGATTGCCGCTTGCCTCGTTCGCTCTGCTGGCCATCGGGTTCCACCGGATCCGCTGGTTCGCCCCGATCGTGTCGATCCTGGCCGTCGGGTTCGCCCTCGTCGTGGCCCTCGGTACCCTCGGTGATTACCTGGCAGATGGGACCAGCCAACAGACGTGGACCTGGCTCCGGAGCGCTAACGCCGAGTTCCGCATCGGCTACACCGTCGATGCCCTGTCCACAATGATGATTGTCTTGGCGACGTCTGTGTCACTCGGGGTGCAGATCTACTCGCTGGAGTACATGAAAGGAGAACCGCGGCTCGGTTGGTACTTCGCGGCACACTCGCTCTTCGTCGCCGCGATGCTAGGCCTCGTTTTGACCCAGAGCCTTCTGATCATGTACCTCAGCTGGGAACTCGTCGGCCTCTGTTCATTCCTCCTCATCGGGTTCTGGTACGAGCGCCGATCCGCCGCTGAGGCTGCCAAGAAAGCATTTATCACCACCCGCCTCGGCGATGTTGGACTCCTGATCGGGATTCTGATTCTCTTCGTGGAAGCTGGACGGACGTTCGAGATCGAGGAGATCTTTCTCCAACTCGACAGCTTCAGTCAAGGGTTCCTCGCGCTGGCGGCGTTCCTGGTATTCCTTGGTGCCGCAGGCAAGAGCGCACAGATCCCGTTCCACGTCTGGCTGCCAGATGCGATGGAAGGACCGACCCCGGTCAGCGCGCTCATCCACGCGGCCACCATGGTCGCCGCCGGAGTGTTCCTCGTCGCAAGGCTGTTCCCTCTGTTTCTCGCGGCGCCCGGGGTGCTCTGGTTGATCGCCATCGTTGGACTGCTAACGGCGGTGCTCGCTGGTCTGATGGCACTGTCAGAGACCGACTTCAAGCGGATACTCGCGCACTCCACTGCCAGCCAGCTCGGGTTCATGATGATGGCGCTCGGGGCGGCGGGGCTGGCAGGCGAAGAGCACGCCGTAGGGGGCATGTTTCACCTCGTCACGCACGGGTATTTCAAGGCACTTCTGTTCCTGACGGCTGGCGTCGCTCTCCATGCCATCCACCAGTCGTCGGCTTCGATCTACGAAGTGCGAGGACTCGGTCGAAAGGCGCCGTTTACCGCGGCTGCTCTCGTTATCGGCAGCCTGGCGCTCGCAGGACTGCCACCCCTGAGTGGCTTCTTCAGCAAGGAGGGGGTGCTCGCCGCGCCACTCGAACTGGGCGGCGTTGGCGGGATGGCCCTCCTGATCGGCACGCTCGGTGCATCATTCTTGAGCGCCCTCTACATGGCCCGACTCGCGATGGTGGTCGTTTCGGGACAGGCGAAGGGTAAAGCAGAGCACCTCCACGACCCGCCGTTCGCGATGTTCGCCCCATTGACCATACTCATGTTGCTCGCTGTAGGAGTCGGAGCGGCTCTCGTTTTCGTCTGGGACATAGGGCCATTCCTCGGTGGCGGAGAGTTCCACTTCGATCCCGCCCTCGGAACGGCGTCGACCGTGACCGCGGTGGCCGGGCTCGTCGTTGGATGGGCCCTCTACCGTCGTAACGTCTCGGCGCCCGACGGCCTCGTTCGGGCTTTCGGACCGATTCCGCGTTGGTCAGCACGCCGTTTCTATTTCGACGACGCCTACACCTGGATAACCAGGAACGTCGTGTTCGCCTTTGCTGAATTAGTTCGAGTCTTT
>JASLZO010000181.1 GCA_030754805.1 Dehalococcoidia bacterium | reverse complement strand
GGGTAGCGCCCGGTCAGCGAGTCACATTCATCGCCACCAACGCTTCGGGTGCCACGGACTCGTTCGTCCCGAGCGACGACCCGAGGTACCCCGGCGACGGGACGTACACAGTTCGCCTCGTTCCCGGCCAGCAGTACACCGGCGTCGTGCTGAGCGAGTCAAACGCCGGGTTCCGAGGCATCGAGATGACAGTCGCCTGCGACGACGGTCACAGGTACCACGGCATATCCACCGGGACAATCGTCCCGCCTACCAAAGAGAGGCTCACATGAGCAGAGTAACCACTTGCGCCACCGGTCCTTACTCGGTGTCGTATCACACCTCGTCAGCGTTCGCTGGCGTCTACCTGAATAGCAGGCTTCACAACAACGACGAGCCAAACGAGTTCGGGGGGCATGGCACGTCAACGCCGCACCCCGTTCACGACGGCCAGTGGTTCGCCACAATGGCTGAGGCGCAAGCCTACGCCTTCGATGTTGGCCTCACGAAAGTCTACACCCACACGCCAACGGAGGCCAAGTGATGAACGACCACATCTCATTCGGGTACGAAGTCACGATGAAGGTCACTTACCCTGACCGGGTGCCCACCTACCGGAGCGTCGTCATCGACGACGGCCCATTTCTTCACACCGACCCACAAGCGGCTGCCCTCCGGGCGCTAGTCGTTCTCAACGAGCGGCTGGTGAGCGTGGAGTGGAAGGCCGGTGGAGGGCACGAAGTCGAAGTCACCGAAGTGCGAGGAGCGAAGATCATCAACGGGGCTGTCGCCAAGTATGTGTCGCTCCACCTAGTGAACGGAGAAAGTAAATGAGCCTGACCACCCGACAGCGGGTAGAGGAACGGATCGAGCAGACTACGGGCCAGCACACCCGGTGGCTCCGATTCGACGACGAGGCGTGTGCTTGGTTCAACGGCAGCGATTTCGTGTGCCAGATGAACCGGTGGAACCGGAAGGACGGCACCCCAGCGACCGACGCCGCTGGCGAAGGCTTGATCACAGAGTGGGCACCTCGCCACCAACAGCCCGAGGAGGCGTCATGAGCGGCTCGGCTCCGAAGTGCGTCGTGTGCGGCGCGTCACAGGGGACGGAGTTCCCCCTTTGGCCGAAGTCGGAGGGTTACCAGTTCGGTCAGATTTGTGTGCCCTGCGACAAGGACGGCCCGGCAACGGAACCGGAGCCGGACCCAGCGGAAGCCCACGCGGAGGACATCGCTATCACCATCTGCTCTGACTGCTACTGCGCCGCCGCCAACGGCCTCGATTCCATCGACGTCGGAGATGAGCGTCGAGCAGAGATCGCCGCCGGGTTCGAACTGGAAGGCCACATTGAAGTCGACGTCGACGACGAAGGGCACTTCTCGCGGGGCTGGTGTCAGGCTTGTAAGACGAACCTTGGTGGCACTCGCCTCCGAGCGTGGGTGCAGGCTACCTAGGCTGAAGCCGGGATCAGCAGGTCGAGTTCGACTCGCCGAGCGCGCCCACCAATCGAGTAGCCCCGCAAGTCACCGGCCTTCACCATCTCCCACGCCCACGGTTCCCACACAACACCCATGAATGGTGTGTCCGCTGGGAAGGCGTGCTTCACGACTCCTTGGCCGGGGGTGCTGAGGGCAGCCTGAATCTCGAACGGCCATGTGAGCACTTCGACCATTTCACCGGCTGGCCGATCGGAGTGTTGCAGGTAGATTGTGCGGTCGCCTTTCCGCACCCAGTTCCACAGAGCCAACTGAAGTGTTTCCGAGTCGGTGAACTCGCCGTGAGCGTCAATCTCGCCGGGGACGTAGACCGGGCCGAGTGTGTACCGCTGCTCGCTCTGCTTTACCACGCCGGATGAGAGCATCACCAGTTTCGCATCACTGTCGCCAAGGTCGTATGGCGGGGCCACCCCACGGCCTTCGAGAGTGTCCTCGATAAGGTTGTGGAGGGTGATATGAGCGTCTGAGACGCGTTCTAACGCATGTAGACGGCTGTGCCACTCCGAGAGTACCCGATCGTGCTGGATTCCGAGAGCAGCGCGAGAGAATGCTTCTATCTGCGAGAGACGATCCTGCGCCTTCTCCTCAGTTGGGTAGCATCCGAAGGACCGGTCGCCGTCGGCTGAGTAAACGCACCACTCGCCGTCCTCCTCTCGAATCTCCTTGGTGGCTTCGTACTCGTCCTCGTCTGGCGTCGCAACGACGAGAACCTCCGGTTCGCCGGGCTTGGTCGTCATCAGTTCTTGCTTGGCGTGGACAATCGCCATCAGCGGAGCGAGTAGCGGTTCGCACTCCGGGTAGTCGAGCATCAGGCGGTACGCCATCAGCAGGTGCGTCATCGCATCGGGACCGCCCGCTGTGACGCCGTAGTCGTGGTCCTTCTCCTCCTCGTCGAAGCCGTAGCCCTTGCCAGCAGGGGCGGGTGTGTCCGGTGCGGTGGTGTCGTCCATGAGCGGAGCCTAGCCTGCCGCAACCGGCATCGCCGCCAGCACGTCACGAAGTGATATGGCCGCCTCTCTTATGACGGCTGAGGCGTGGCCCGTATTGCCAGACACAACCATTACAGCCCCGTCCCCATGCACGGCGATCTGTAGTGCCTCAGCGGAGCCGTCGACGATGCTGGCGATCACATCGCGCAGGGTGAGGCCTGTGCGGAAAGTCTCAACGCCAACATGGGGTGGGAGGAGTTCACCGCTCATGTTAGCCACCACCTGTTTCAAGACCGCGACCTCCGCTTCAGTGAAGGTTCGCTGCACCATCGCCAGCGCCCCCCGGTTCTCAACGACGAGGTACGACATGCCCCGCGCGTAGTAGCCGTCGACGCCGAGGGCTGCCGCCAAATGCCCTGCGTCGCGAGCCACCGTCGGAATGGACCCATCCGTCGGGAACGTCAACTTCCTCATTGCGTCGTCGTAGGCGCCCTGAAGGTTCTCTGTCCAGTCGTCGATCTCGTCGATGGCTCGTTTGGCACGCTCGGAGATGCCATAGGGGTCGTTGCCCTTCGGGAGCAGCCGTTCGGCGTCATCGGTGAAGTTCCTCGCGGCTGCTGACAGGTCGTCGGCGGTGCCGAAGGTGAGTTCGCCTGTCGCCTCGCCTGCTTTGAGTCCTTCCAACTGTTTCCTTGCCTTGGCGTACTCTCTGCCCGGCCCCATGCCAGCGGTCCTCCCACCCGCTGCTTCATCTGCAAGCCCCTCAGTCAGGTCGTCGATGGCCTGTTTCATCGCCTGCTTCGCCGCAGCGAACCCGTCGTCGCCAGCCCCCGCTTGGACAGCGTCGTCGATGATCTGGCTGATGCGCCCGAATGACCCTCTTGTCAGGTCGTCGATCCATTCGGCGTGTGCCTCGACCGCTCGCCCGATCGCGGACAACGCCTCCTCCGGGACGATCTTGGCATCCGGCTTCAACACCATCCTCACCACTCG
>JASLZO010000180.1 GCA_030754805.1 Dehalococcoidia bacterium | reverse complement strand
CGACAATGGCGAATCGAGCGACACTGCCGTGGCTCAAGAAGCGCTGGGCGCCGAATCCGTTATTTCGATTGAATCTGCCGCGCTCGAATCGGGTGACGGCCTCCTGATCGTCGAGGACTCGAAGGGAACAACGGGCGGGACAGCCCCGCGAGAATCGTCAACGGTCCTGGTGGTCTGGTACCGCGAGGAGATGATCGCCGCCGATGTGATGGATGCGGCGGAACCATTCGAAGACGGGCTGACGGGAATCGTGCTCAACAATGTGCCGAAACTCCGCATGCACGCGGCCACGCGCGACTTAGTCCCCGAAATCGAGTCGGGAGGCGCCCGGGTCCTAGGAGTGGTACCGCAGGACCGACTGTTGCTTGCGCCCACGGTGGGTGAGCTAGTCGAACTCCTTGATGCGGAAGTGATCGCTTTCCCAGAGGGCCTGGGAGAGCCAGTGGAGAGCCTAATGATGGGCGCGCTGGCCCTGGACGGCGGGATCCATTATTACGGCGACACCGACCGGAAGGTGGTCATCACGAGATGGGACCGGCCGGACCTCCAGATGCCGGCGATGGCGACGGGCTGCCAGGGGCTAATCCTGACGAACGGTGGACGCCCGATCCCGTATGTGTGGAACCGTGTCCAGGAGCTGAAGATTCCCGTCGCGCTGGTCCAATCCGGGACGGTCGCCACGGCGAACAAGCTGGGAAACGGGTTCCTAGCTGGTCGCGGCACAGCGAGCCAGCGTAAAGTCGAGCACCTCGCGGACGCACTCGCCAAGTTGGCTCCCGGGTTCGTTGGTCTGATCCCCACCTGACGACGGCTCACACGGAACAGGCATCTCCACGATGATCTGGTTCCATGGATAAGCAGCTCATGCAGCCCTGAACATTCCGCTGGCAGGACGAGGAACCGATGCCGGACGACTACCAATATGACCTCGGGGCGACCGAAGGACTCGACGCCGAAGCGATCGGCCAGCCGGGCCAACGACGGTTTCGGGTGCTGGTTTCCGGCCCCGGCGGAGCAGCGACGGTCTGGATCGAGAAAGAACAGCTCCACAGCCTGGCCACCTCACTCGAACGGTTTGTTGGAATCCTCGAGCGGGAGGGGCGTGCGGGAAACTTGAAAAAACCGGAGGGAACTACTCCCTTTTCCGCTGGAGGACTGGCCGCCTCGCTCGACTTTCAGTCCGGCAACTGGTCTCTCGGATACGACGAGAGCGCGGGCATCATCGAGTTCCAGGCGTTCGACGTCGAAGAGGAGGACGACGAGGTCGCGAAGGTCCGGTTCTCCGCGACGTTGGACCAGTGCCGCGGGTTAAGCGAGAAGGCGTTTGAACTTTACGGAGCAGGGCGCCCCACATGCCCGCTCTGCGGTGCTCCCCTCAACGATGGCGAGCAGCACAACTGTCCCCGCGCCAATGGACACGCGCGGGTCTGAACCACCCGATCCTGATGGACCCGACCCTGCCCCGACGACCAGACGGGGATGCAGCCTCCGAGACTCTGGATGCTCTCGGACACGGAGAGGTGAAGAGCATCCGGATGATGCCGTACGGGTCCAACGCGGTGTTCGAAGCGATACTCAAGGGGCCGGGCGGAGACCTGCGCGCGATATACAAACCTCAGGCGGGTGAAGCTCCCTTGTGGGACTTCCCGAGCGGGACCCTTTACCGACGTGAGTACGCCGCGTACCTCCTGAGCCACGAGACCGGGTGGGGCTTCATCCCGCCAACTGTGATCCGCGACGGTCCGCACGGTGTGGGCACGATGCAGCTGTTTATAGAGCATGACCCGCGGGTGACATTCTTTTCCCTGAGGGACTACCGCCTTGATGATTTCGCGGGCGTAGCCGCGTTCGATGTCCTGACGAACAACGCCGACCGGAAGGGTGGCGACGTTCTCGAAGACGGTGATGGCCGCCTCTGGTTCATCGATCATGGACTGACGTTCCACAGCGATTACAAGCTGCGCACTGTTATCTGGGAGTTCCAGGGAGACCCGCTTCCGAGGCCGACGACCGAGCGACTGCGGGAAATGGCCCCCGCCCTCGAACCCGGCGAGAATCTCGAGCGCAAGTTGTCCGAGATCCTGAACGCCGGTGAGGTCGACTCGCTGCGATCACGGCTGGAGGCCCTGTTGGAGGAACCGGTGTTCCCGTGGCCGGGGCTTCACCGGAGCGTGCCATGGCCTCCCGTTTGAGGAAGAACGGGGTTACTTCGGGCTTAGGAGCGCGTTTCTCGCTGAGTCAGGCCTGTGCCGTTCGACGAAGTCGGCGGGTGTTCCGTGTTTCCGGCGCCCGCCGTATTCGACAACGGTGCGCCGGTGGCATCCTGGTTCAGCCCTGCCTTCTGGCGCAGCCAACGCCTGAACCTGAACCAAGCGAAGCTCCGCTGCCGGACCCGCTGGCCAACGTGGGCGGTGAGCGCCTCGTTGCCGGCGACGACGGCTCCGCGCCATTCGCGTAGGTTGTCGAGGGTCGGGGCGTCGGGTCGGAAACCCTCCAATGGATGCCAGGCGCCGTTCCGACGGGTGCGGGTCAGGACTTTCCCACCGGCCTCGTTGACCAAAAGGGCACCGCCCGCGACGTCCCATATTTTGGGGGTGGTGAACATGCACATCTGAAAGGAGCCACGGGACGTCATCGCCATCTCGAAGGCGATGCTCCCCAGAGAACGGACCTCGCCGAGGCGTTGCCTCAAGCCGCCGTTGAAGGCATACATCCGTAACCAGAAGGAAGGGAAACCGGTTAGCCGTCCGCGTTCAGGCTGGGGGTTGTCAGTGACGGCCAACCGTCGGTCGTCCTGGAACGCCCCACCGTTAAGCCGTGCGTGATACACGCTTCCTCCACCGGGCTCGATTCCCGGAATGAAGAGCGCGGCGGCGACTGGAACGCCCCGTCGAAGGACTCCGATCGACGAGGCGAATACCGGCAAACCGTTGAGGAAGTTCGTCGTCCCATCCAGCGGATCGAGCACCCACGCGAATTCGGGGGTCTCGTGTTCGGTGTTCTCATCTTCTTCGCCAACGATCCCATGGTCCGGGTAAGAGGCGGAAATCGAGTCCCGGAGGAACGCTTCAGCCTTCTTGTCAGCCTCGGTCACGGGATCACGGCGGTTCGCCGACTTGTACTGGACGTCCAGGGGTCGCCGAAAGTGCTCGAGAAGGAGGGCTCCGGCTCCGCGGGCGAACTCGGTGGCGTCGCGCTCGACGCGCTCTAGGAAGGCTTCGTCCATTGTGGCCTTCGACTCAATCATCCGTTGCGTGCCTTCCCCCGCCCTGCGGCCACAGTAGTCACCGCTCAATGTGGCGTCAAACCGCCGGCAAGGGTTCCTGTTTCCTGGATCAGCTCTTGATCAGGAGTCCCGGCTGGCGGTGCATGCAGTAGCTGGTGATGCGCTGACGGGCAGCGA
>JASLZO010000017.1 GCA_030754805.1 Dehalococcoidia bacterium | reverse complement strand
TAAAAGCTGATAACGTCTTTATCAGCAAAAAGTGAGAGGAGGTTTCGAATGGTTCTGGCACAACGGGACCCATGGCACGATTTCAGGCGTGGTTTCAAGAGATTCGACCGCTTTTTCAGTGGCTTCGACATCGACCGTCCGGGAACACGACCGGTCGGAAACATCCGAACTGGGAACCTGGCGCTTGACGTGGCCGACCAGGATGAACAATTCGTGGTGATGGCGTCGCTTCCGGGAGTAAAGCCCGGGGATGTCGACATTTCGATCACCGATCGCATTGTCACCGTGACCGCGGATTCGGAGGACTCAACGCAGACAGCGGATGATGACAAGTACGTCCTTCGCGAACGCCACCACGGCAAGTTGAGCCGAAGCGTTCTCCTGCCGGCCGAGGTGGACGCGGACAAGGCGCTCGCCGAACACAGGGACGGCGTGCTGACCCTGACGCTGCCGAAGACGATCGTGGAGCGGACGAAGAGAATTCCCGTGTCGGCTGGCTAGGCCAGCCTGATCACTTCCTTCGGCAAGGGGCGTCCTACATTGGGCGCCCCTTTTTGCGTGCGGCGCGGTCGGAGGTCAGTCCCGCAGCACTGCCCGGGCGGGCGCGCCATCCAGGCCAGCTATCTTCAGCGGAAGGCATGCGAGGTCATACGACCGGTCTGCCTCGACCCCAGAAAGATCGATCCCTTCGATGATGATGGTGCCGGCAACCATCAACGCGACATGCGTTTCCAACTCGGGTGCGCCATAGCGATCCACAGACAGGTAATCGATTCCGACCGCTTTGACTCCACGCTCCGCCAGGGCACGAGCTGCATCGACGCCCAGGTAGACGTACCTCATCTGGAAGTTGTCTCTCTTCCACAGGTTGGAATTTCGGGTCTTGAACAGGATCCGTTCCGGGGATTCTTCGATACCGAGCGCGTTCAGTCGGTCGAGCGTGATCGCTTCGCCCTCGGTCACGTCGGTGCAATCTGCGACCCAGGCGGGCCCGACCAGTTGGTCGAGTGGAAACCCCTCCGTCACCATCCCTCCATCGAACAAGTGAGCCGGAACATCGATGTGCGTGCCGTTGTGCGACCCGATCTCCATCTGGGACAGGTTGACTCCGTCTTTGTGGGCGGTTTTCACCCGGGTGACTGAAAACGGAACATCACCCGGGTACACATGGGTCCCTTGGATTGGCGGTCGAAGCGGGACTGAGATGTCGTAGAGAGTCATGCGTGAAATCGTTCGACGGGAGTCATCCGGTCAGTGCCAGTCCGCCGTCGATCGCGAGCACCTGCCCGGTAATGTAACTGGCCCGTGGAGTGCAGAGGAACCCGACAAGCTCGGCGACCTCCCAGGCTTCCCCCCGACGACCAAGCGGGATGTGGTCGGTCAACTGCTTCTTCACCTCGTCCGAGAGAGCATCTGTTACGTCAGTGGTGATGTATCCCGGCGCGACGATGTTCGCCGTGACATTTCGAGGGGCGAGTTCCTTCGCGACGCTCATAGTGAAGCCATTGAGCCCGGATTTTGCGGCCGCGTAGTTCGCCTGGCCCGGGTTCCCCGCCAATGCGACGACTGACGAAATATTGATGATCCGACCCCAGCGCGTCTTCATCATCGAGCGGGCTGCCGCGCGAGTGCACGCGAAGGCTCCGCGGAGATCGGTCGCGACGACTCGGTCCCAATCATCGTCCGTCATGCGAATCAACAATCGGTCTTTGATGATGCCAGCGTTGTTGACCAGGATGTCGACCTTGCCGAACTCCTCGATCGCGGACTCGAACATGGTGTCGATCTGCTCGGTGCTGGTGATATCGGCCTGGTACGATTCCGCGCGAACTCCGAGGTCGCGCAACTCGCCCACGACCGTTTCAGCGGGATCGGCGCTCGCGTTGTAGTTCACGGCGACATCTGCGCCCATCGTGGCCAATTTCAACGCTATGGCCTTGCCGATCCCTCGTCCGCCGCCGGTGACGAGCGCGACGCGTCCGGCCAGTTCCTGAGGGCCCTCGGCCGTTCGTGTTGGTTCAGATTGAGCCACGATTGTTTGCTTCCGATCTGGAGATTCGTTTGCGGGGTCAGACCTGTGCCACGTCGCGGTGGACCTTGGCGAGTTCCTGTTTGACGGCGTTGATCACCCCGGTTTGGTGCATAGTGACCGCCGATTGGATCGCTCCCCGAACCATCGAAGCGCGTGCCCGTCCGTGGCCGACTATGGCGATCCCGTTCACACCCAAGACTGGAGCGCCTGAAGAGTCGAGCACGCTCATCTTGCGGTACAGGTCCCGACCAATGCGTTGGGCATCTTCCATCGGTAGATAAGCCAGCAGTTGGCGGCCGACGTCCTTCGCGACGACTTCGGCCAGTCCCTCCGCTGTCTTCAACATGACGTTTCCGACGAACCCATCGCACAAGACGACGTTTGCCTTCCCCTGAATGACCTCGTGCGCTTCGACGTTTCCGATGAACTTGAAGTTGCTGTTCTTCAGCAACTCATAGGCTTCCCGGACCTGTTTGGTTCCCTTCGACTCTTCTGCCCCGACGTTGAGCAGAGCGACCGTGGGATCGGGGACGCCCGCATAACTCCTGGCCACGGCAACGCCGATCGCCGCGAAGTCGAGGAATTGGGCGGGCCGGGCCTCCACGTTGATGCCCATGTCCACGGTGATGACCTGGGGCGTATATCCGAGAAAGGGGCCTCCGAGCACCGGTCGTTCCAGGTCTTTGACCAAGCCGAAGGAGAAGAAGGCGGCGGCCATCGTTGCCCCGGTCGAGCCGACGCTTACGACGGCGTCCGCCTCTCCTTCTTTCACGAGGTTCGTCGCCACCGCTATCGATGCGTGAGGACGTCTTCGTAACGCGAGGGCAGGTTGTTCCGATTCTTCCACCGGCCCCTCGGATGGGACCACGGTCACGGGGAGTTGGGAGACATCGTGTTTCTCGAGTTCAGCCCGAACGGCCTCAGGCGGACCGACCAGCAGGATTGCCGTTCCGTCTTCGCGAACAGCCTCAACCGCGCCGGCTACGATTTCCTTTGGCGCGTGATCACCACCCATCGCGTCGACTGCGACGCGCACTGGCGCGTCCTCGCTCTCGCCCTTACTCGTCAACGCCTCGCTCCTCCGACTCCATCGACTGCTCGCCCGCGCTTGACTCATGAGACCGTATCGTAACTTCCGCGTTTCCGGTAGCTAGCACCCTTCCATCGGATTCCGTGCATTCGAGAGAATACCGGAAGGTCGTGTCGCCCTCGGCCCCGGCCGCTCCGGCGCCCGACAGGGTCCCCGTCACCGTCACGACGTCTCCGGGCCGTGCCGGGTCACGAAAACGGGCGCGCATCCTCCCGGTCGACTCCCAGGGGCCCGGATGCGCACGTCTCATCGCGTCACACATGAACCCGTACAGCAACATCCCATGGGCGACGATGCCGCCGAACTCCGTCCCTGCGGCGAACGAGGCGTCCAAGTGGATCGGATTTCGGTCACCGGAAATGTCCGCGTAGGCGGCGACCATGTCCTGTGTGACCGCCCGCTGGAACGGTTGCAGGCTGTCCGCGGCAATAGCGTTCGAATTCACGAGGGTTGCTGTATCAGCAGCGTGGAGGTGCCCACCATTGCCACCTCGTTCGAGTCTCGATGGGTCGTTAAAGAGATTTCGAGAAGGATCACGGCCATCTCACCTCGATGAGACCTGTTGGAGACCCTCGCCGTGCACATGACCTTGGTCCCCAGGCGTAACGGTCGTTCGACACGGACGTCCTGCGTCGTATGGACAGTTCCGGCGGGAAGATCGTACTGATCGAGTAAAGCTCCTAGTGCGAACGTGATCGCCGCTTCAGAAGGGACCAATCTGGCGTTCGAGTCGAGCGGGGTTGCTTGGAGCACGCCCAGATATTCCTGCACTCGCTCTACGGAGACATCAACCAGTATCGGGCGGAACTCGAAGCCCGATGTGATGTCCGCAAGGGTCGGTTTCGATGTCACGTCTTACTCCGCCGGATCGCCAGGATCGCGGATGTCGTCGTGTTCGACGAAGACCGGGTCGCCGGCGCCAGCACCTACGACTAACCTCATCAGTTCCCGGTCGGGATCGACCATGTGATTGTGAACGGAGAAGCGGTGATACGGGACGGCGAAGACATCAGGGCCAGGCCGGGTCGGGTCCTCAGGTCGTACGAGCAGGGTTGAGCCAGCGACCCGATACACCAGTGCGCGCCTAGTTCGCGGCCGGAGCCGAGTGAGTCTCCACAAAATCGGGGACGAACCGGTGCAATGTTCCGGTATCCAACTTGTGGAACAGGTACTGCCTGTCCCGGCGGGTCGATGTTAGACCAGCGTTCTCAAGTACCCGATAGTGGTGCGAGAGCGCTGAGGGGCTGAGCCTGAATGTCTCCTGAAACGTTTGACAACTGACTTCGCCATTAGAAGCGAGCATCCGCACCATTGCGTACCGAGTCGGATCCGAAAGGGCCTTGAAAACCCTCACTGCCTGACTCTGAAAATCTGCCTGGTTCAAACTGGCCTCGGCTCGATCAATTCTCCCTGTGAATCGTACGCAAATCGTGTGGGAGCGGCAACGCGACCTCAGGGTCAGTCGTGCATGAAGTCGTGGATCGCCTCACCGAATTCGTGGGCCTCTTCCATTTTGGAAAGGTGAGCAGCACCGGCCAGCTTCACCAGTTTCGCATCAGGGATCGTCGCCGCCATTTGTTCGGCGTCGGCCGGCTCTCTTGGCCGAGAGCGGCGATAGGTCTAGCAGCGGATAGAGAAATCTTTGCCGTGCGGCGCCTTACCCAGTTCTCCAAACCAGTCCCATGCCACCATCGACCACGATCGTCTGGCCCACGATCATCTCCGAAGCATCGCTCGCAAGAAAAGCGACCACGCGAGCAATGTCATTGGCGGTAACCATGCGACCGGCCGGTGTGTCGCGCAGTGCCGCGTCCATCATGTCATCAGCCTCTTCGAAATGATCCAGCGCGTCGGTTCGGACCAGCCCGCCCGAGATGCAGTTGACACGAATTCCCCTGGACGCGAGTTCGACGCCCAGGTACCGAGTGAGCGCTTCGAGCGCGGCTTTGGAAATCCCGACAGACGCGTAATCTGACATGACTCGTTGCGCGCCCAGGCTGGAGATATTGATGACTCGCCCGTTCCGACCCTCCATCAATGGGACTGCTGCGCGTGCGCACAACCAGGGCCCACGTGTGTTGATATTCATGGTCCAATCCCAGTGCCGAGGCTCCAGTTCGATTGCCGGCTTCTGCACTCCGGAGGCGGCGTTGTTAACCAGGATGTCCAGCCCGCCGAACTCGCGGCCGATCCGGTCGAATAACTCCGTGACGCGCTCGGGTTCCGCGACGTTCGCCTTGATCGCGATAGCGTGCCGCCCGAGACGTTCGAGTTCGCCGATCGTTTCCCGGGCAGGTGCGCCGTTCCGGAAATAGTTGATCGCCACGTCTGCTCCGCGGCGCGCGAGTTCCAGCGCAATCTCTCGGCCTATACCGCGAGAGCCGCCCGTAACCAGTGCCGTTTTCCCCACGAGATCGGAGATCTGTGTCATCGAGTCGCCTTTGAAGACAGGGGGTCATCTTGCGGCGAAATTCTGCGCACACGTATGATGCCGACGACTAGGCACCACCCTTCCGAGCGATACGGAGGCACATCTTTGACGCGCGTCGTCGTTACTGGCATCGGCATGGTCACCCCTCTCGGACACGATACAGACACGACGTGGAATGCGCTTCTGGCCGGAACGTCCGCGGCCGGTCCCATCACGCTGTTCGACGCAGAGGCCTTCCCCAGCCGGATCGCATGCGAGGTCCGCGACTTTGATGCGTCGACGTTTATGGACCGCAAGGAGGTCCGTCAAACGGATCGGTACATCCAGTTTGCCATGGCGGCGGCTTTTCAGGCCGTCGAAGACTCGAACCTCACCATCGATTCGACCAACGCGACCGAGGTTGCGACCATTATCGGCAGCGGCTATGGAGGGATCGGGACGTTCCAACAGCAGGTCGAGGCGTTGGTACAACGGGGCCCCGGTCGTGTGAGCCCGTTCCTGATGCCGATGATGGTTACGGAAATGGGCGCCGCCAAGGTGTCGATAGCGCTCGGAGCAAAGGGCCCGGCATTCTCGGTGACCTCATCGTGCTGTTCGGGGTCGGACTCGATGGGCGTGGCTGCCGAACTCGTGCGGAGGGGCGAGGCGAAGGTCGTCCTGGCGGGCGGGGCGGAGGCGGCGATCACGCCGATTGCGTTCGCCGGGTTCAGCCAAGCTGGAGCACTTTCGACATCTCGTAACGATAACCCGGAAACTGCTTCACGGCCGTTCGACTCCGAGCGCGACGGATTCGTCATGGGCGAGGGCGCCTGCGTCGTCGTGCTCGAGGATTTCGAGTACGCCGTCGGGCGCGGGGCACGGATCATCGCGGAACTCACTGGATACGCATCGACGGCGGATGCGTATCACATCACCCACCCGGCGAAGAACGGGGAAGGGGCGGTCAGAGCGATGCAAAAGGCATTGAACGCGGCTGCCCTCACCCCGAACGATCTCGGTTACCTGAACGCTCACGGGACGTCCACTCCCATCAACGATCGCGAGGAAACGAAGGCGATCAAGACGGTGTTTGGCGAGGCCGCCTACTCGGTGCCGATTTCATCGACGAAGTCCATGCACGGCCACCTGCTTGGCGCCGGCGGGGCCTTGGAAGCGGCCATCTGTGCCCTCGCGGTCTCCAGGGGAGCCGTGCCCGGGACGATCAATCTCGAGAACCCCGACCCCGATTGCGACCTTGACTACACGCCGAACTCATCGATCGAAAGACCGATCAAGGCAGCTATGACGAACACGTTCGGCTTCGGCGGACACAACACCTCGATGATCTTTTCCGAATCCGCAGGATAGGCGGGTCGGGATGACGACCGGGATCTCGCCGGCGGCTCGCCGCCGGTGGCTCGTACAAGCCCCCATCGACGGAGCAACATCATCTGCTCTGGGCGAATTCCCGCCTGTCGTGCGTCAACTCTTGGCGAATCGGGGGATTCGATCGACTGCTGCTGCCGACCTCTACCTGTCCGCCGACGATCGACTGGCTGGGGATCCATCTGACATTCCTGACATGGCGATAGCCGCCGAAAGAGTGCAGAAGGCGCTGGGGTCTGGTGAACTGATAGGGATCTACGGCGACTACGACGCGGATGGGGTCACCGCGTGCGCGTTGCTGGTCGAGGCGTTGCGGGCCCTGGGCTCGGACCCGGTGACATTTATCCCTCATCGTATCCAGGACGGGTATGGGATTGGTGAGCGGGGGCTCCGGTACCTGGCTGACCAGGGTGTAACCGCCGTGATCTCGGTCGACTGTGGAATCTCCGGGGTCAACGGCGGGGCAAAGGTGCCCGCTGGAATGGATCTGATCGTGACCGATCATCACGTCGCGCCCGCCCATCTGCCAGACGTGTTCGCGGCGGTCGATCCAGTCAGGGTAGATTCGAGCTATCCGTCCCCTGAGTTGGCCGGGGTAGGGGTGGCGTTCAAGCTGATTCAGGCGCTTTACGAAATGAACGGTCGGGAGTGGGATCAAAGCCTCCTTGAGTACGTCGCGATAGGGACAGTGGCCGACGTAGCCCCATTGGTTGGGGAGAATCGGTTCCTCGTTCGAAGCGGGCTGGACCGCCTCCACCATTCCGTCCGACCGGGGATCCAGGCCCTGGCGCGGAGCGCCCGCCGTGATATTTCACGCCTCGATGAAGAAGCGATTGGATTCGGGCTGGGTCCGAGGATCAATGCCGCCGGACGGATGGCCCATGCGGATCTCGGGTTGCGGCTTCTGCTCTCTAGGGATGACGATGATGCGATGTTGTTGGCCGCGGAATTGGAAGGCCTGAACACGCAGAGGCAACGGCTCACGCAGGAGGTCGTCGAGAGGGCGCGTATGACCGTCTTGGAGCGCGACGCGATCGACCCGGTCATCCTGATTGGCGGAGAAGACTTCCCCGCCGGGATAGTTGGCCTGGCGGCGGGAAGAATCGCTGAGGAATTTAACCGGCCGACGATCGTGTACGAGGAGCGGGACGGCCATGTCAGGGCGTCGGCAAGGAGCGTCCCGGGGTTCGATGTGACCAGTGCCCTTGCCACCTGCAGCGACCTCCTCAGTGGTCACGGCGGGCATCATCAAGCGGCCGGATTCAGCGCTCTGGTCGAGAACATCGACGAACTACGCGAGCGGTTGATCGCGATCGCCGGCGAGCTGTTGAGCCAAGAAGAGCTAGAGCCATCCATACGGATCGACGTCGAGGCCGCACCCTCGACGCTGCCTGGTGAGGTGATGGTGCTTCTCAAGCGCATGGCGCCGTTCGGTGCTCAGAACGCACCACCCGTGTACGTCGGGCGTGGGCTCGACGTCCGCTCGCTCCGGACGATGGGAGCGGGGAACGAACACCTGCGAATGACTCTGCGCGAACCCGATCATCGAGTTACCTGGGATGCGGTCGCCTGGCGACAGGGCGACCGTGCCTCGGATCCGCTGGGAGGCCGTTTCGACATCGCGTATAAGCTGCAGACCGGAGGAAGCAACACAGGTTTTTCACGCGGTGCGTTGGAGCTGGAAGTGCTGGACTTCCAGCCGTCTTCGCCGGTCGAGGCCTAGCTACTCGCTTCGGCCGAACTCGCTGACGAGACATATCGAGCCCGCGTGGCCAGTACGACGACGGCAACGAACAAAAGCCCGAGCGCCAGGATGTGCGCTTCCTGCAGACCCGCGAACCACACGGCGTCTCTCCGTAGGAACTGGATGAAGAAACGGCCCGCGGCGTAAAGCGCTAGATAAACGAAGAACACCATCCCGTCCGGGCGCAGCCGCCCGATGAGCCAGTATGTGATGGCGAAGATGAGGGCGTCCAGGCCCATTTCGTATGCGACCGCCGGGTGCATCGGGTTCTGGCCGAACCCGGGGCTCTCTGGATTGGTGTACTGGAACGCCCAGGGTTTGTTCGTGAACGTCGCGAGGTGTTCGCCATTAATGATGTCGCCTATCCGTCCGATAGCCTGCCCGATCAACAGACCGGGGGCGAGCAGGTCGACCATGCGGCCCAGCGGTAGGCGGTACCGCCACGCGTAGATTGATCCTGCGAGCGTCGCCCCGATTATTCCGCCGAGGAGTCCGATGCCGCCAGTCCAAATCCGGAGGATCGCTACGGGGTTCTGCGAATAGATGTCCCAGAAGTCGAGGACGTGGATGAGTCTCGCGCCGACGATCCCGCCCAGGATGGCCCAAATGGCAGTGCCGTAGACGGTGTCGTCGTCGATCCCGTTCCGGCGTCCTTGCCAACGAGCCCATATGATTACCGTCAGGATGCCGATGGCGGTGAAAAATCCGTGCCAGGAGATGATGAAATCTCCTGAACTGAAGATATTCGGGTTGATGCCGATCCGAATGACCGCGAGGTCTCCCACCGGTGTGCGCCCTCCGCCGTGATGTCGCGCAGCCGAAGACACTATTCGCGGCCCCGCAGATGGGTCAGTGTACCTGAGCAGCCGCCGACGAGGGTCAACCGACCCTTGGAGACCGCCGGGCTGCCCAAATCAGGTCAGGGATTTGGGCAATAGCTCTCCATAACTCGTAAATCTGGCGACGACTTTGTGATAATATTCTCAATCGCAGACGTAACGACAACCCCTCGGAGGGACACGCTACTCACCATGCAAGAAAGCGTCCGAAATTTCCTCGTTTATCTCACGACAGTCAAAGGTTTCTCCAACAACACCACCGAGGCGTATCGCAACGACCTCACGCAATTGACGGGATTTGTAGTTTCGAAAAATGGTGGCTTCGAGTCGCGCATCGACTGGAAGATCGTCGACCGTGACATGCTGCTGGACTACATGGGGCACCTGAAGGAACGCCGGTACGCACCGACGACGATCGCGCGAAAGGTGGCGGCCCTCAAGTCGTTCTTCTCGTACATGGCGACCGAGGACATCCTTCCGGCCGATCCGACCGAGGGACTCAGTTCTCCGAAGGTCGGACGATCACTCCCGAACCCCCTGACGATCGGGCAGGTGGAGTTGCTCCTCCAAGGACCTCGCCGTTCGGCCGAGCCAGCAGCTCGGCGCAGCGCTGCGATGTTCGAATTGCTTTATGCGACCGGCATGCGGGTGACCGAACTGGTGTCGCTCAACATCGGAGATGTGAACCTGGACGAGCACTATGTGCGATGTCGTGGGAAGGGCTTCAAGGAGCGAATCATCCCCGTCTATCCCGAGGCGATTCGCGTGCTCAAGACGTACGTCGAGGACGCCAGGCCAGCCCTCCGACGTCGAAGGGATGAGCAAGCTTTGTTCCTGAACCGACGAGGAGACCGGCTCACCCGACAGGGGTTCTGGCTCATTCTGAAGACGTTCGCCCGCCAGGCAGGGATCAACGCAAAAATCACCCCACATACCCTGCGCCACAGCTTCGCGACCCATCTTCTTCGCGGAGGTGCCGCGCTCCGCCACGTACAGGAGTTGTTGGGGCACGCGAGCATATCCACCACTCAGGTCTATACGAGGCTTGCTGACGACCAGCTTCGGGATGAATACAATCGGGCTCATCCTCGAGCACGCGTTTAATCGCGAACGGTCGGGAGCCACTTCTTCGCAGGGGATTCGGATTCCTGAGATCGATTGATAGGATGATATCTTCGCTAGAGATGCCAGAACGCCAGAACGTTCGGTGCTGACGTATCTGACGGCAAGCGGCGGAAGTTCGAGGGGCTGAAGTTCGATGCCAGGAAAACCGAGTCGGAAAGACCGACGTCGAAGCGGGCCGAATGGAACCACGCCTCAACGGCGCCCGAGGCCGGCGCCCGCTGTCAGAGCGGCCCGTCCCGTGGTACCCGCAGACAACGCGCCGATTAATGAGGCGCAGGGAGATCTGATTCAGGCGAACGCGGGTGAAGCGCCAGCAGTTGCTGATCAACCGGGGTCGCAACCATCGCAACCTGCGCGCAGGCCCGGGGGCGGGCCGCCCCCTCGCACAACAGGAACAACCTCCGACGCCGACACGGTAGGGAGAGAACCCGCTGCCAGTCCCAGCCGGACGGCTGTTCGCCCGGGGGCACGAAGGCCCGGCGGGACATCCTCGGCCCGGGCCCTGGAGCAACAGCGAGAACAGAGCGTCCAGCTTGATACCTTCCACGACCTGAAGGTCACCGGAATCGTCGCTGGCATCGCGATTCTGGGATTGATCTTGGCGGTCGTGATTTCCTGAGCGAACCTTCGGCGCCCCGTTTCATTACTCAGGCAGCGCTGAAGCCTCATTGCCCCGAGCGCGCTCTACGTGACGACGAAGACTTCGCCTGCCATCGGCTCGAGATCGAACCGGAAGTCGCCGGCGTGCCCGACCGCCGCTGTCGGGGATGAACGGCCAGTGGTCGAATAAATCGACTGGATAGCTCGATCCGCAAGTTGCCTCGACGAGAACGTACCCGAGACGGCCGCTCGCCCGAAGTTCAGCACCACGACCGTGCGACGCTCCTCGCGTTCGTGCGAAAGTACCATGACCACCGTGCCGTTGGTTGCGGTGTCTGGGGCCTCGTTGAGCCGCGAGAGTGCGATCCCATGGTCTTCGCGGGCGCGGAGCAGTCGCTGTATGTCAGACACGAAAGATGCCGGATCGTTCAGTTGATCCGGCAGGGAACCGTAGATAGTGCGAGCCTTCGGGAGACCTATGCTCGATGCCGTGGACTCAGGGCTGAGCCCCATGAGATCGAACGCGCCGCGATTGATCCACCGGCCATCCCCGTCGTCCATCCAGGAACCTAGATCGCTTTCAGGGACCGTGAGGTTCCCCATCAGATCCCAGCCGGAAATGGCAAACACCCCGGGCTGCATGGCGTTGAACGTTGCGGCCAGAAGGTGAAGCCGCTGGACAGCCGTTTTTTCTGATCCGGTCATGTTCACCGGGTCTGGTACATCCAGCGCCTCAGCGATGTAGCTGGCAAGCGTCGCGCAGAACCCAACGTTCGAGAATTCCCGGATCCGTTCCGGTATCCCGGTGGAAACGGAGTCGAGAGACCCTTGATACATGGAGTCGAAGATTTCTTTCCCGAGCATTGGTTTGCCGTTGACCATGAATGGCTTGTCGCTGTGGTCGACCAGATGATTCAAGCCGAATATCAACTCATCATGGTTCTGCAGCGCATGGACAAGACCAGCGAGATCGACCTCGTAGTCGAGGAGGACGTTCAGGATCATTCGCAGCGGGCCCGCATCTCCGGTTGCAACTGCATTCAGATACGGGGTTCGTGTTATGAAGTCGTAGCTGAGGTCTGGTCCCCAGGTGATGAACCGTTTCAGACCATCGACGCTGAGTGCCAACTCCTGGAACGAGTATCCGCCTAACTTCCGGACCATCATCGCGATCTGGTCGGAGGCGCCCTGGCTGACCGGATGGCCCTCGACCCAGGACTTGTCCAGTCCTGGTCTTCCTTCGACGGCCATCAGCGCGTTCGCGTCAAGGCGCAGGCCACCGATGCCAAAAACATGGATCGCCTGCACGACGTCTGCCATGACGATTCGTTGGGCAGCGTAGGAGGGGTCCAACCAGTTCAGCGATGGCTGCCCGTCCTTGAAGACGTGCAGGTATACCCACCGTCGATCCACGCCGTCTGCCCCGGTGACGACGTCGGTCGCGCTCCAGCTCGTGTCCTTTACGCCCGGATCATAGAATTGGACCACCTCGAGCGGCCCCGGTATGAATCCACGATTCTCCAGTAGCTGGACAGTCTCGAGTGCGAGATTGACGCTATCGTTTCCGTCGAGGACGGGTCCCAGGGTATCCCAGAGGACCTCTGGAATTTCGACCATCGTGTACAGACCCTGGTAGTCCTTGTAGGCGCGTTCCGCGAGTCGGAAGTCGGGGCCTTTCCCCGTGTGGGCTGGAACGAGGTCTCCGATGATTGAGATCTCGTGCTCGGCCGCCGCCCGAATCATCTCCATGTACTGGTCGTCGTCTCCGAATTTCGGGTCGATGACAAGCTCGATCCGGTCGAAGAATCCGTCGATCGATGGGGTATATTCCCGGCCGGTAACTCCCCCGGCCCGCTTCATCGGTCCGGTGTGGATCGCATCGATACCGATCTGTCGGAACGATTCGAGAAGACCGCCATCACCGAGCGCTTCCAGAACGGTCTTGCCAGGAGCAGCGATCACCGAATTCGCGTAACTCGTGAACCATACGGACGACTTTCCTACGAAATCACGTGGGCGAGGATGGGAGTATCGGTTCTGCCACTGCACCCGTGATCCGGCGACCAGATCGGCGAGGTGTTCGGCCTGGGTCAGCATCGAACGCTCCTCGAGCCATTCG
>JASLZO010000179.1 GCA_030754805.1 Dehalococcoidia bacterium | reverse complement strand
CGTCGAGAAGCTCGCAGGTCGCTTGATCGGCCCTGAACTGCGTCGAGAAGACCGGCAGGTTGCTCAAGAAAAGCCGCCACCGCTGATCACGCCGTCGGGAGCCTGGTGACGACTAATTTGGCGGTTGGTAATCGAGGTCCTCTCTCCTGGTCGAATTAAAACTATCTGTTCGATGAGACAACGCATCCAGTTGCCTCCTGAGGGGCCTTAGGGAGGCCCCAAGCCGCTCAATTCTCTCGCTCCTTTCTGTGTAGTAATCGACGGCATCTCTTGCTGGGAAGAACACGCTGAGATCAGGCCCACCACCCGTAACCTTAGAGAACACCAGAAACCCATTCTCGGGGCTATTCTCTTCGTACAACGCTCGCATCTGCTGCATGATGTCGGCAGCTTCGTTGCCTCTACCGAACTTTAAGTAGAAGGTAAGTCCCCGGTAGAACCCGACCCCGGCCTCCGGAACCCTTCGTGTACTTGGCGTGTAGCTCAATTCAGGTCGCAGTTGCTGTATAGAAGTTTCGATGTGGTGAATAACTTCTCTTGCCAGGGTTGGGTTTCCTGCGCTCATGGCACTCTCCTGGGCTCGCATCTCGTCCAGGGCAGCCATGTTCGACAATGGAATTGTTAGCTGATAAATACCCCTGTCGTGAGCGAAGACCCTCCTACGAAAAGTGACATTGGCTTCAGCCATCCCCGCATTTCTGTCTGCCCTCACTTGCTCGAACTCAACTGCTTTGCCTGGGTTGAGGTGGACATTTTGCCAGAGAAAGAACTGGGGCTGATCCTGCTGGGCAGAGGCGCGAGACGGCAGGCTGACCATGCAGAGGGCAACAAAGGCGACAATCAGAGCGTTCAGTTTCATCAGACACCTCTCACGAGAACGCTGGGTTCCGGACCGTTATCCCGAGAACTGGTGGGATTACCAGACTGCGAATGACCGGAGTACCGAGAAGAATGATAGCAGCAATCCCAGCAAGCACACAATCGGCAACAAGAGCAGGGGCACCCCGCCTCCGATACCAGCGGGATCTCCATCTTAGCCGCTCGGAGACGACACCGTTATTCACCGATCTTTTTCCCGCACCGCGAAGATTTCTTCGTAGACCGTTCGTCTAGGTCCCAATCCCCGTCGCTCAGCCAGCGTGAGAACTGGTGTCCTAGATTCCTGGCTTTCCTCCGACACCTCTGCGACCTTGTCTTTGCTGGATTTCCTCGGGCGGCGGGTCGGGCGGCGGGTCGCCGTCGAGCGGGCGCCGGTTGCGGGCGTGCCGGGCGGCCTGGTCAGCATCGCGGGCGACGGCGTTGAGCGTGGCGATCTGCCCGTCGCAGCGCGTCTGCCGCGACCGCAGGTCGGCGGCGGCCGTCCGTAGCTCTTGGATCTGTCCGTCGAGACGCTGGCGCGTGGCGAAGACTTCCTGTGCGGTCGCAATGTCGGCGACGAGCTTGTGCTGCGGAATGGTCACAGCCACCGAGAGGCTTCTACTTGACTCGTCGAGAGCCTTCACGACACGGTCCCTGAGCACGGTCGTGCTCAGTGCCGTGCGGGTCATACCTTCCCCCACTCCTCCATATCCGCGTGTTGAACCGTCAAAGCGTCAAACAGGCCCGAATCTACTAGCCTAACCTGCGTTCTAAAGCGTCAGGCGCATGTGCTGACTTGACGGTTCGTATTCACGGGTTCGCCACCGGTTCCATTGGGGTTTTGACGGGTTGACGGTTTGAACCGGGGGTAGCGGCTCCAGGCGTCCTGGAACCGGTCCCGATAGTAGCCACGGGTGGTCCCCTGTGGGTTCGGCCTTGGCACGATGCCGAACGCCTTCAACCGATCAGCGACGGCGCGGGTCGTTATCGGTCTGCCTTTGTTCCAGTCGCTCCAGGGGCGAGAGTCAAGCTCGGCGAGTTTCCCGACTAGCTCGGTTGAGCCTATGAACGTGGCATCCAGGTCATCAAAGACCGTCCGGATGTCGTGGAGCAGTTCAACCTTGATGTCGTCGTCGCTAACGTTGCCCATGAGCGTCTCAGCCGCGCGTCGAGCCCGGTCAGGCCACGTGCCGCCAGCGCGATCCGCGATGGCCAGCAATGACTCCCAAACGTCCTGAGCGCGATCGTTCAGAGCAGCGGGTAGATCCGGACGTGCCTCGCGGAGTGCCGCGACCTCGGCTAGGCCCCACGCCACTAGGGCCCTGTAGATCGGCTCGGCCTGGACGCGCGCGTCCCGTGCGCGGAAGCGTTCGACCGGTTCGTCCTTCGTCCGCCGTTTCAACTCGATCGGGATCGCACGATCCGCTACGGTACCTGGCAGCTTGCCGATACCCGCAATCGCCTTCGGGCCGAACGTGCTGAAGTCACGAAACGTGATGTTGCCACCCTGTCCCACGCAGAGCGTCGTTCGGCCCGATCGCTGATAGCCCGTGTTGAGGACACCGCGAAGCGCCTCCGCGTAATCCCGCTCGCCCCCGAATGCAGCGTCCGACTCGTCGAGGAGGAGCGTCGGTGACTCCGCATCCACCTTCCGAACCAGTGCCGCTGCACTGGTTCTACCTGTGAGCCACGGTCGGGCGACGAGCAACTCCTGGACTTCCAGCAGTCGGGTCTTGCCAGCGCGGGGAGTGGCTGACGTAACTTGCTCATACGGCGTGCAGTCGAAGGCGTCGATCGCATGGGTGTGAGCAGTCCAGAGGGTCACGGCAACCGCTTGGTGGTCGGTGAGCACGACGAAGCGTCTGATGAATCTTTCGATGTCATCGAGCAGTGAAGCGAGCTTCAACCGGGCACCGAAGACATTCGCCGTCAGGGTCATACCGTCACCGCCTTGACCGACTCGCCCAGACGCCGGATTTCGTCACGCAGCCGCGTGACTACCTGTTGTTGCCGGCGTGTCGTGTGGGTGAGGTTGTGCAAGATGTCGAGAGCCGCCCGCAAGACCTGCCGATAATCTTGCGCCTCACCGAGCGCCTGGACGAGCAGGTCAACCGCCCGGGCGTTTTCGCTCTCGAGCTCCGCGTAGCGCCAGCGCCACCAGACGACCAGATCGGCGCGGGAGGCTGTCAAACCCGGTGGCGGACCAACGTCCTCTGTTGGGCGACAGGGCGCGGGTTCCCGCTCGTCGAGGGTCCACCGGATCTCGTCGACCCTGAGTTCCCTCACTGGCCGGCCTCCGCTGTGTGCTGGCGCGTCTGCCGCTCGACCCATGCCTCGAGGTCCCTAAGGCGGTAGGCCACACGCCGACCGACCTTGACGTATGGCGGGCCGGTGCCCGTGCTACGCCAGCGTTCGAGAGTTCGGATGTTGGAACGGAGGAATCGGGCTGCCTCTTCAGGAACGAAGAGGAAAGAACTGGTAGCAGTTGATTGCGACATGTTGCGTTTCCTCTCGGCCATGTGCGTGGCCAACAGGCAAAATTGTCGCA
>JASLZO010000178.1 GCA_030754805.1 Dehalococcoidia bacterium | reverse complement strand
AAGGTGACGTCATCTGCCGTGACCGAGCGACCGAACGCGGGTTCAACGTCGTGCCAGCGGGCTCCTTCCCTCAGAGTGAACTCGTATGTCTGAGCGTCGAGTTGGGTCCAACTCTCCGCGAGATCTGGGACGACGATTCGGACATGTGAGCCCAAGTTTGCGTCGGTTTGCCAGCGAACTAGGCCGGAATACACGTTCCCGAAGAACCGATGGAAGGCCGGCGAGGTGTTGTTGTGCGGGTCCAGAGGCGTGGTCCACCCGCCCAGCTCGGCGGTGCGAAGCACGACCGACGGTGAAGGAGTGCTGGTCGGAGTGGGTCGCGGGGTAGATGTCGGTGGGACCATGGTAGGGGCGGTGATCGCTGGGGTTGGCATTTCAACTGTTGGAACCGGAGGGGCCTCGGTGCGCTTTACCGTTGGTTCGGCAGCGAGCGTGGTCGCCGTGGGTGTTGGCTTGGAAGCCGGGTCGGCGGAGCACGCGATTAGCACGGCGAACGTGAGCGCCAGGAGCAGCTGGCGCGGGCGCCGCTTTCGTTTCCAGGGTGCGGTCACTTGATTGAGTCTCTGCACATATTTGGAACCAGAATAGATGCGGACGCTCCAATGGCGCCGCTGCTATCTGTCGGCGTATCGTGAAACAACGATGGCTTCAACCTGGAGACTGGTCGTGTCCCCGCCCTCTTCGGGCCGCGTCAATATGGCCGTTGATGAGGCGATGCTCGCGGTGGCGCGGGAGACTCGCGGCGAATGGCAACCGACGCTCCGCATCTACGGGTGGGACTCCACATCCTTATCCCTCGGCCGGTTTCAAGATACGGATCGAGGAACCGATTCGAGCCTTTTGGACCGAGGTCGCTGTGCGGAATCCGGAACTGAAATCGTTCGAAGACCCACGGGTGGACGCGCGCTCCTGCACCACCCGGGGGATGTGACGTATTCGATCGTGGCCCGCGCGGATGACTCTCACCTGGGCGAGGACGTGATTGGTTCCTACCGAAGCGTGAACCAGGCTCTGGTGGCGGGCCTCGGGGCGCTGGGAATCCGGGCGAGGATCCGGGAGCGTCCGCCCACATGGCCGAGCGCGGGGGTTGGGTTCGCCTGTTTCGAGGAGGCCTACCGGCATGAGGTGTACTGGGCGGGGCGGAAGCTCGTCGCCGGTGCCCAGCGGCGGCAGGGAAGGATTGTTCTCCAACAGGGGACGATGCCCGGTAGAGAAACCGGTGAGCAGATTGCCTCTCTTCTGCGGCTCGACCCTGCCACACGAAGCCTGCTCAAGCGTGACCTGGGCGAGCGGACCGGAACGTTGGAGAGAGCGCTCGACCAGTTGCCCTCGCTCGAGATAGTGGTCGATGCGATGGTCCAGGGATTTCGTGAGGCATGGGACGTTGAATTCGACCAACGCCCATTGACCGGGCGGGAAGAGCAGACCGCGGAAGAAATCGCCGCTTCCAATGGAGTCGTGGCGTGAGTCGCCCGATGAGAGGGTCGAGACCGACGGTTTTCCCGATCCCATTGCTACAATCCAAACCGAATCCACGAGTGCACTGGACACTGCGGTCCGATACGGTCGCGGGTCGGTCCAGGCAAGGCTGAAAACGTTGGCTTCCAGCTCGGATTCCGATGGACCCGTCGTGGGCGATCGTCCGCCGGCCGGTGGGATGCGCTCGGCATCGTATTACAAGTGGCTGGTCCTGGGCACGGTTGGGCTGGGAGTACTGACGAGCACGGTCGACGGAAGCATCGTCAACATCGCCCTGCCGGAGTTCGGCGAGATCTTCGATAAGGACGCGGGCACCGTGGTCTGGATTTCCGTGATCTTCCTCCTCTCGAGCGTCGGGCTCATGCTCACGCTTGGGTCGCTCGGAGATGTGGTGGGACGGAAGCGCGTATTCCTGAGCGGGTTCGCGGTGTTCGGTCTTGGGCTGGTTGGCGCTTCAGTGTCGGAGACGTTCACGCAACTCTTGGTGGCCCGCGCAGTGCAGGGGGTTGGGCAGGCACTAATCATCTCGAACGGAAATGCGCTGGTTGTGGCCGCGTTCCCGCCCACGGAGCGGGGCCGAGCGTTGGGACTGGAGAACGCGGTCGTCGGCGTCGGGCTGGCGAGCGGGGCGCCGTTGGGTGGTTTGTTGTTAGGCGCGCTCGGTTGGCAGGCACTGTTCTGGACTCGGATCCCGTTCATGGCAGTCTTCTTCGTGTTGGGGCTGCTGATTCTTCAGCCCGATCGCAAAGGAATGAAGAGGATGCAGTTCGACCTATTGGGAGCGGTGACGATCTTCGTCGCCATGTCCACCTTCATCCTGGCCATCAACCGGGGCCCCAAGATCGGATGGACAGACCCATTCGTCTTTGGATTGCTTGCGCTCGCGGTGTTCTCAACGGTTTCGTTCCTACTCGCCGAAAAAAGAGCGAAAGTACCGGTGCTGGAACTGTCGCTCTTCAAGAACCGGATGTTCTCCTTCTCGAACGGGGCGAGCGCGCTCCAGTTCCTGAGCCAGGGGGCGATCATCATCCTGATGCCGTTCTTCCTCCAGGATGCCCGGAGTCTCAGCCCCTTTGAGGCGGGCATGATATTGATTACATTACCGGCGTCACGACTCGTCGCGGGCCCCATCGCTGGCTGGGCATCTGACAAGGTGGCGGCCCGTTCGATCACGACCATCGGGCTATTGGTCATGACGCTGGCATATTTCGGGCTTCGAACTGTAGGCCTGGATACGCCGATGGTCTGGCTCGTTGTGCTGCTGCTCGTTGAGGGCGTAGGCACTTCGATTTTCGGGCCTGCAAATAACAGCGCGGTGATGGGGTCGGTCCCCGCTTCGTACCTCGGCACGGCGTCGGGGATGATTGCCACGGTGCGACAGACGAGCCAAACAACCGGACTGGCCCTGTCGGCGACGCTGTTCGCCGCGTTCCAGGCCACGCACGAACTCCGATTACTAGGGGAAGGCGTGGCGGCGGATGTCGCGGAACGACAGGCATCTTCGCTTGGGGTTCAAGAAGTGCTGACTGTGATGTTGGTTTTCCTAGTCGCGGGCACGATAATCTCTGCGCTGCGGGGCTCTGATTCGCCGAGAATCCCTGACCCAGTCGGGAACGACCCAGACCGGCCCCAGGGTGCGCGCCTTGACTGATCGGACCGAAAACGCGCCAATTCATTTGCCGCCCGGTGTCCGAAGTCCGATGATCCGGAGACGACTGCGACGGACCGGAACCCTGGCTTCCGATCCCGCCCGCCGATTCTGCGAAGGGTGCCGTATCGGCGGGTGACGTTCGGCATGAAGGCGCTCCCCGGCTTACTCACTCTGCTCGAAGTCAACCTGGTCAGAGTCTCGCTGCCACGGCGCGGCGCTCAGAAGCGTATGGGCAGCGGTTGGGATCGGGCGGGCGCTTTGCTCCGCCCGTCTGGCGGACCACGAGGCGATTTCCGGAATCGGGCCGACTGCAGTCGC
>JASLZO010000177.1 GCA_030754805.1 Dehalococcoidia bacterium | reverse complement strand
CACTCTGACAGTGGAACGATGTCCTGGTCCTGAACTTCTTGTCCGTTCGTCCACACAGGCGCCAGCAGAACAGCGAGACACACGCTTGCGGAGATCGACACGGGCCCGCGTCAAGTGGGACACAGCGCTTCAGATCGAGCCCCGTCTCGGGCTATCATCCGACGGTCAGCCCAGGCAAGTTATTTCGGTAGGGCGGTGGAGCAGAGAACACGAGCTCACCCAACGCCCGTTCGATGGGAGAGATGCCATGTCATCGTCACGATACCTGATGTCCACGTTGTTGGCCTGCGGTGCTCTTGTACTTGGCGGGTGCGCCACCGAGTCCGAGCCACCGACCGAAATGGCCCCGGCCCCGGCACCGGGCAACACGATCACCGGTGAGGGTCTGCCGAACCCGACCTCGACCGTGATCGAGAATTGGGGCAACCTGCCCGAAGGCCGAGAGTGGGGCTCGACCGCCGGTATCGATATCGACCCGAACGACGGCCAGATTTGGGCATACGAGCGCTGCGGCGCCGGCACCTTCGGCGGCGGAGTGTCGATCAACTGCGACTCCAACCCCGTCGACCCCATTTTCAAGTTCGACCGCAACACCGGGGAGGTGCTGGCGAACTTCGGTGGCGGGATCATGATGACGCCGCACGGCATCCACGTGGATGCCGAGGGCAACGTCTGGGTGACCGACTTTGCGGCGAATCAAGCGGGGACCAAAGGGCATCAGGTCCACAAGTTCAGCCCCACGGGCGAGCTGCTCCTGAGCCTCGGCACGGCGGGCCAGCCGGGGAGCGACTCGGCCCACTTGAACCAGCCGAACGACGTGATCACCGGGCCGGACGGCAGCATCTATGTTTCGGACGGACACGGCGGCCAGGGCATGACCACCGGACGGGCGATCGCCGACGGGCGTGAGTCTGGCGCCACCGGCCGCATCATGAAGTTCTCGGCCGACGGGACGTTCATCAAGGAATGGGGACAGATCGGGACCTTGCACGGCGAGTTCCGCACGCCCCACGCGATGGCGTTCGATTCGCAGGGGCGCCTCTTCGTCGCGGATCGCGGCAACCATCGCATCGAGATCTTCGACCAGGACGGCAACTATCTCGACTCCCGCTACTCGTACGGGCGGATCAGCGGCATTTTCATCACCCCGGACGACATGCTGTACGCGATCGACTCCGAGTCGAGCATGACCAGCCATCCAAACTGGAGGAACGGCGTGCGCATCGGGCACGTGGACGAGGATCGCGTCACGGGTTACATCCCACCGTTCGATGCCGAGACGCGGCCCTATCAGGGCGCCGCTGGAGAAGGTGTTGCGGTCGACGCGGACGGCAACGTGTTCGCCGCTGAGGGACCCAACTCACTCCGTTTTGCGGGTGGAGCGTTTACGAAGTACGCGGTGGGTCGATAGCAATCACGAGAGCCCCTCGACACTACCGTCCGGCGCCGTCAACGCGACCGGCCCCATCCCGACGGACGAAACGCTGCGCTGGTAGCTCGCGAGCGGGAGGTGTGCAAGAGCATGTTTGGGTGGCTGGATCTCTTCCAGCATGGGTTGTCCTAGGCGTACCCCAGCCAAAGGAGATACTCATGACCAGTCACGGCATGCGACTTGCCCTGGTCGTCCTGACGCTGCTCGCGGTCGCCCATGAATCGGAGCGACTTTCTAAACGGCAACGTCTGGGGGGTCATCGACGAGTCGTTCGTGGGTGCGCGCGTCGCGGGCCAGTTTGGCCCCTGCTGGAGTGGTCAGCAGATCGATGGCGATCAGGCACTGTGTCTCAGCGACAACCGGTTCAAAGTCGATGTCGATTTCGATGACGGCACCGGCGTCACCGGCGGTGCCGGAAACGCCCCGGGCGCCTTCACGGGACCCCTCGGCGACACCGGCACCTTCTGGTTCTTCAGTCCGGACAACGTGGAGATGTTGATCATGGTGCTTGACGGCTGTGACGTCCAAAGCTTCGACAGCTACTGGGTGTTCGCCGCCGGCCTGACGAATGTCGAGGTCGATCTCACGGTCACCGGTCGTGCGGTCTGATCGAGGAATCCGGCCTTGTCGACAATCGAGCCGTCAGGGATCGAACACCGGAAGTCGTCCGCGAGGATATCCCTGAACCGCGCGACGTCCGACTGTTGGACCGAGCGGATGTACTCTCGGTTGAGCTCGAGGAGAGTGTCGAGAGCGGAAGGTGTCCCGAACTGTGCCACGGCAGCTACCTCCTGGGCTGCTCTCGTGTCCTGTTCAACTCCACAGCTCAGGCCCGCCACGTTGAGGGCGGCGACAAACGATACGACCGATCGTTTCTCGACGTTGACCACGATGGTGTTCCTCCGGACCCGGAGTCAGGCGCCGATGACTCCAGTGGGTTCACATCGTAGGACGCCGCGCGGTGGGCGAGCCCGTCGTTCTGGGACGCGGTCACCTCGGGTGGGCTGCGTTACTGTCCTTCGGGGCCTCATCCCGGTCATGCATACCGTAATCGCGAACGATTGTGGCGATCCGGAGTCGGTAGTCCGTGAAGATCCCGTTGCGACCCGCGCGTTGCGCGTCGCGATGCTCCACCGCGTTACGCCACTCACGAAGCGCCTCTTCATCGCGCCACAGCGACAACGAGAGAATCTTGCCGGGTTGAACGAGGCTCTCGAAGCGCTCGATCGAGATGAATCCGTCGATGCCTTCCGCGGCCGGCCGCAAACGAGCAGCGATCTCCAAGTAGTCCGCTGTTCTGCCGGGGGCCGGCTCAACTTCAAAGATAACGGCGATCATGCGCACCCTCCATCGGGAATCGAGGTTCTCCGGCGCGTGTCTTGACGTCTAACGGTCCACACGCGGCGGGAGTTGCCGAGGATGCACGGGCGCAAGCCAAATATCAAGCAAGCGGCAGGTACGTGCCCGACCGGATCACCGATCTCGTGAATCGTCGGGGTCCGCGTGTCCCAGTCGTCGGTGCCCCCCCAATTCTGGCCTTGGCCCGTCGGTAACAGCATGGGCCGGCTAACGGACCTCTAGCAGCCAGCGTCTTTGTTCTTGCATTTTGTTTAGTCCAGTCGTACCCTTACATTACATGGTGCATATGGGTCACTAAAGATCTGGCAGCTCAGGAGAATCACCATCGCCTTCAACGAAGCCACCGCGGACCGTGTGGGGCAACACAGCTTATGGAAATAGTCATCGACATCGACGATTCGGTCCCGTTGTTTGCTCAGCTGATGGACCAGATCAAGCGGGCGGTGCTCTCCGACGAGCTGTCCTCCGGGGACCCGTTGCCTTCGATTCGGCAGCTTGCCAACGACCTGGACCTCAACAACAAGACGGTGGCAAAAGCATACCGGTTACTCGAACGTGATTCGGTCATTCAGACCAAAGGCTATCGCGGCACGTTCGTGCACCCGGATGCCAAGGCCAACAGCACGGTCGACCTGAATGCCTGGGTGGTGACAAAACTGGGC
>JASLZO010000176.1 GCA_030754805.1 Dehalococcoidia bacterium | reverse complement strand
CCCCGTCGACGAACAGATCGCCGATTGGAACCGGACCGAGACGGTGAAGCGCCTGTGGGGTCGCGATCACACGGTATGGTCCCCTGCCCCGCTGCCGGAACTGATGAACCGTCTCGGGTGGTTGTCGCTGCCGCAAACGATGGCGGCGGTTGCCGAGGACTTCGTCGGATTTGGGGAAACTGTTCGTGGTCGTGGCTTGGCCCACGTGGTACTGCTGGGGATGGGAGGTTCGAGCCTTGCTCCATCCGTTTTCCAGTCTGCGTATGGAACCGGGCCGCCGTTTCCGGAGCTGATCATTCTCGACAGCACCCATCCGGACGCTGTCAGGTCGGTCGAAGGGCGCATCGATCTCGAAAAGACTGTCTTCGTGGTCAGCAGCAAGTCTGGGACCACGACCGAAACCCTGTCCCTCTTCTACTACTTCTGGGAGAAGGTCGGAGAAGATCGGTCCGACCGCGGCCAGTCCTTCATCGCGATCACCGATCCCGGGACGCCGCTGGAACGGATGGCGAATGACAGGAGTTTCCTGCGTGTGTTTCGCGCCGACCCGGAGGTCGGGGGCAGGTACTCGGCGCTGACTCACTTCGGGCTCGTGCCCGCAGCTTTGATCGGTGTCGATATTCGCAATGTATTGAAGTCAGCCGCTGAGATGGCCCAACGCTGCGCGCTCGAGACGGCCGAGAACCCGGGTGGATTGCTCGGGGCGAGTCTCGGGAGCCTGGCGTCGAAAGGGCGAGACAAGTTGACGTTTCTTACGTCCCCTCGATTGAGGGAGTTCGCGAATTGGGCCGAACAACTCATCGCGGAAAGCACCGGGAAAGACGGAAAGGGCATCGTCCCAGTGGTTGGGGAGGATGCCCGAGGACCCGATGCGTATGGCCTTGACCGCGTGTTCGTGAGCCTCGAACTGGCGGGCGAAGAAGGCGAGACCGGTCGATCCGCCCGTCTCGCAGCGTTGGCGAATGCCGGACACCCGGTGATCGACATCCGGATCGACGAACCAGCCGAGATCGGTGCCGAGTTCTTTCGCTGGGAAATGGCGATCGCGCTGACCGGATCGAAACTCGGCGTCAACCCATTCGACCAACCGGACGTCCAGTTCGCCAAAGACCTTGCCCGTGAGGCGATGGAAGCTTTGGAGGGCGATTCATCGGTTGACCCCGGATCGGATCAAGAATCGCCGTCTGCCGACTCTGCCGATGCCGAACAGCTCGAGGATGCGATCGCATCCTGGATCGGAGGCGCAGAGACTGGAGACTACGTGTCCGTGCAGGCCTATTTGCCTCAGACGGGTGGGACGACTGGGCTTCTTCATGAGGCGAGGACCCAACTACATCAAACGACGCGGATGGCGACGACGGTTGGGTACGGGCCTCGGTTTCTCCACTCGACCGGGCAACTGCACAAGGGCGGCCCGAACAACGGCCTCTTCCTACAGCTCACCGGCCGCGTCGGCACGGATTCGCTGCTCGTTCCGGAGACGGACTACGCCTTCGACGATTTGATCGTGGCCCAGGCGGCGGGCGACCGGCTCGCCCTTCACCGAAAAGGGCGTCGAGTCCTGCGGATCGATCTGGGGCCCGATGTTGAGGAAGGGCTTCGGGCGTTGAACCAGGTGCTTGCCTCGACCGCAGGGGAGTAACGCCACGACCTTTCTTGACGACCGAGTAGACCGTTACTAGGGTTGGCTCGGACCTGCAAATATCTGAAAAAATGTAGATTCCGAATGACACAGCAAGACGAGACCGAGCGACTACCCTCGGAAGATAGGCAGAACGACTGGCTGAGCCTGGGCCCGGCAGCCCGCTTGCTTGGGGTCAGTGAGGTCACGCTCCGCCATTGGGCTGACGAGGGGCGCGTCCGCTCGTACCGGACGATGGGCGCCCATCGGCGATTCGCGCGCGTAGATTTGCTCAACCTCGTGGCGGACCGTCAGGGACGGATCCCCAAGCGGGAAAACCTCGGAGACCGAACGCTGGAACGCCTTCGACGGAGGTTCCGGAACCCCCGTACTGCCGAGCGGCTTCCGGGCGAGCCTATGGAAGACGAGGGGCGAGTTCGGTTGCGAGTGCTTGGCCGACGTGTGGTCGAACTGGTGCTACGGTCCCACGGCGACCGGAGAAAACGCGCCGACGCGATTGAAGAGGCACAGTTCATCGGCCGAGAATATGGCAATGAGACGGAGCAGGCGGGGATGTCCGCCTCCCAAGCGATAGAGTCCTTCCTGTTTCACCGGACGGCCCTCGTCGACACGGTCCGAACCCTGGCGCCCGTGGACGCTTCAAGGGACGAAACGTTGGATCTCTGGCGAGACATCGCCGAGCTGACCGACACGATGCTGATGGCACTCGCCCAGAGCTACGAAGGGACAGCCAGCACTTTCGAAAACTCCGATGGTACGGCCTGACGAGCGAGCATCGGCATGGGGCTTTCAAACCGAAAGCGACGTAGGCGGATCTTCCCAATCGCCGTCCCCCAGAATATCTCCACGGCTCGGCCAGCCGGATCATTCATGCTTGATCGGGTGGTGCCCGCCTTGTTCGTCGTACTGGCGGTCGCGACTCTCGGTTTCATCGTCATCGCGCTTGGCATCCTGACGGGGATTGTCGCAACCGGCTGACCACATTTCTTTTTCCAACGGGTCACACGTACAATGGCGATTGGCAGCAACGCCGAGGTGGCGGAACGGCAGACGCGCTGCGTTCAGGGCGCAGTGCCCCTTGTGGGCGTGTGAGTTCAAATCTCTCCCTCGGCACCAATTTTCCACCCCTTACGTCCTGGCCCGGGGTCCGCTGGTGCTGCGATACTGTCGACGGTGCGCTTGTAGCTCAGTCTGGATAGAGCGCAGCCCTGCGAAGGCTGAGGCCGTGGGTTCGAGTCCCGCCAAGCGCGCCATTCCTTATCTGTTTTCTTTGAAGCCGGGAGAGGAAACCTCCCAGCACTCCTCGCGGTTCGACGGTCGCAGGGATGTTCACCCATGACCCTCCGACTGCAACACATCGACCACGTAGCGATCTACGTCAAAAACTTTTTGGAGTCGATTCGTTGGTACTAGGAGACTCTCGGCCTCGAACGGACCTACGAGGACGCCAGGGGCGTTCAGCCAACGGTGCTCTGCGCTAGCGGGACGTGCGTTGCCCTGTTCCAATCGGACGGTGCGACTGGAGGAGACGGGAGTTGGCCGGTGTTGGTCAGAGAGGACTCAGCCACGTAGCCTTCCTTGTCGACCGGCGGAACTTTCAAGCCGCTCGCGAGGAATTACGCACCAAGAGGCATCGTGATTCGCCAGTCGAATCACGGGATCGCAGCCTCGATCTACATGACCGATCCAGAAGGCCATGAGATCGAGATAACGACATACGAGATGTGATTCTTTACTCGGCCGCGCGACACGGGGCCGAGGTTCTAAACTGGCGCCGGGCCGTGACGAATCGTGGGCGGCTAGCTCAGTTGGTTAGAGCGCTTGTCTTACACACAAGA
>JASLZO010000175.1 GCA_030754805.1 Dehalococcoidia bacterium | reverse complement strand
TTCTGTTTATTGCCATCTTGTTCTTCGGGCTCATTTACGCCTGGAGGAAAGGAGTCCTCCAATGGCGCTAGATCCGCTCGGTGGCCTATCCCTTTCGACAACTCCGGGTGAATCGACACCGGAAACCAGGTCCGTTCTTCAAACGGTGCAGGCACACCAGGAATCCGGACTTTCGGGAATCGTCACGCTGAGAAGCGAGCAGCTTTTCGCATTGGCCCGCAAGTCTTCCCTGTGGCCGCTCACGTTCGGGCTCGCGTGTTGTGCGATCGAGATGATCTCCGCTTACATGCCGAAACATGACTTCGACCGGTTTGGTGTCGTGACGTGGCCGTCGCCTCGCCAGTCGGATGTCATGATCGTCGCGGGCACCGTCGTCAAAAAGATGGCGGACCCCATCAAGCTCCTGTACGAGCAGATGCCCAACCCGAAATGGGTGATCGCCATGGGCACGTGCGCCACCTGCGGCGGGCCGTATGCACGGTCTTATTCCGTGGTTATGGGGGTCGATCAGATCATCCCGGTGGACGTGTACGTTCCGGGCTGCCCACCACGACCCGAGGCGCTTCTCCATGGCGTCCTCGAACTGCAGAACCAGATTCAGGCGGAGCCGGAACTGAAGCGCGGGTTGCCCGCGTGACCGAGGATCGACCGGCATCTCCAGACGACGCGGAGGAGCCCGCGGGCGCTGCCATATCTGACCCGAGTGATGGCTCACCGTTCGAGACCCGGCTCCGTGAGACGCTCGGAGACCGCATCTCGGAGATATCCACCAATGTCGACGAACTCCAAGTCAGGGTCGCCCGAGATCAACTCGTCGAAGTCTGCGAGGTCCTCAAGGAGTCAGAGGGAATAGATTTCAAATACCTCCGTTGCCTCTCGGTCGTTGACTGGGACGACGACAAGGAGGCGGAGGTCGTGTACCACCTCGCGTCCATGACCCACTCGGACAAGGTCGTCCTCAAGGTGCGCGTGAGCACGGACGACCCATGGCTCCCGACGGTGGTTCCTGTCTGGCCTGGCGCTGACTGGCACGAGCGAGAGGGCCACGACCTATTCGGGATTGAATTTCACGGACACCCGAACATGACGCCGTTGATCCTGTATGACGGGTTCGAGGGTTTTCCCGGCCGGAAGAGCTTTCCGATGCCTGAACAGGTGACGTTCTATGGCGGCGACTGAGGTCGAAATAACGCGGGACGGCCTCGACCGTGCCGAGATGAACATCAACATGGGGCCGCAGCATCCGGCGACTCACGGCGTGTTCCGCATGGTGCTCACGCTGGATGGAGAATTGGTTACCGACGTTGAGCCGCACATCGGCTACCTCCACCGTGGCTCGGAGCGACTGTCGGAGGACGAGAACTACCAGCAGATCATCACGCTGTTCGACCGACTGGACTACATTGCAAACTTCAATAACGAATGGGTGTACGTCCGCGCAGTCGAAAAGATTATCAACGCCGAGGTACCAGAGCGTGCCGAATACCTACGCGTCATCCTCTCTGAGCTGAACAGGATCGCCAGCCATTTCCTCTTCTACGGGACGTACGGCCTGGATACGGGCGCCATGAACCCGGTGATGATCGGGTTCCGAGAACGAGAGCGTATTCAGGCGCTGTTCGAGGCCGTCAGCGGTGCACGGATGATGCACAACTACTTCCGGATCGGTGGCCTAAAGGACGACGTTCCCGACGGTTTCGTCCCTGCGACCAGGGTTCTCCTCGACCAGTTGAAGGCTGGGTATGACGAGGCGAAGAACACACTCACCGAGAGTGAAGTCTTTATCGAACGGACCGCGGGCGTCGGCGCAATCTCCGGCGAACAGGCGCTCGATTTCGGAGTGAGCGGCCCGGTCTTGAGGGCGTCCGGCATCGACTATGACGTCAGGAAAAACTTCCCCTACTCGGTCTATCCAGAACTCGATTTCACGGTCCCCGTCGGCAAACATGGTGATTGCTACGACCGCTACATGGTCCGCATGCTCGAGATCGAGCAGTCGCTCAGCATCATCGAGCAGGCCCTGGACAAGCTCCCTGAAGGCCCGATCCAGAGCCGCGTGCCACGGATTATTCGACCTGAAGCGGGCGACGTGTACGTAAATGGTGAGAATCCTCGCGGAGACCTTGGTGTGTACATCGTCAGCGTCGGCCACCACGCGACGCCGTACCGCCTGAAAATCCGTGGCCCCAGTTTCTGCAACCTCATGGCGCTGGCCACGATGATGCGCGGTTCTTATATCGCGGACGCGACCGTCATCCTCGGCTCGCTCGATATCGTTCTCGGTGAGGTCGATCGATGACCCTATTCGACCTGATTTTTATCGGCGTGGTCGTATTCATCCTCTTCAACTTCGTGCTCGGCTCCGTTCTCGCGGTCATCTATGCCGAAAGAAAAGTGCTGGCTCGCTTCCAGCAACGGGTCGGGCCTTCACGAACAGGGCCCTTCGGCATGTTCCAGACCTTGGCAGATGCCGTGAAGCTGTTACTGAAAGAGGACATGAAGCCCGCCAGCGTCGACCGGTTCGTTTTTTACCTCGCCCCCCTCCTGCTGTTCACCCCGATATTCATGCTCTGGGTCGCCTTACCCCTATCTGATGGCTTCGTGTTGAGCGATTTAAATCTCGGCCTCTTCTACGTGGTGGCGATCCTCGGACTCTCGATTGTCGGCATGGTCCTCGCTGGCTGGAGTTCCAACAACAAGTACGCACTGCTCGGTGGAGCACGTTCTGCTGCGCAGCTCATCAGCTATGAGTTGCCGCTCATCCTGTCCGTATTGTCAGTCGGGATTCTTGCCCAACTGAACACCGACCGACCTTTCAACCTCGATGCGATCGTCGACGCCCAGGGCGCGGTCCCGTATATCGCGGTGATGCCGCTGGCGTTCCTGCTGTTCTTCGTCGGCACGCTCGCTGAGACGGCGCGCATTCCGTTCGATATCCCGTTGGCCGAAGAAGAGATCGTCGGTGGACCGCTGGTCGAATACAGCGGCATTCGGTGGGGGGTGTTCTTCTTAACTGAATACGCGGGGCTGATGACGATGGCGGTGCTCGGAGCCATCCTGTTTCTCGGCGGCTGGACGGGGCCGGGAAGTGACCGTTTCGCGTGGTTGCAACCGTTCTGGCTCGGTGCAAAGGTCTCCTTGATCGTGTTCATCGTCTTCTGGATCAGAGCACCGCTCCCTCGACTACGGATCGATCAGCTCATGGCATTCGCTTGGAAGGTCGCGATCCCGCTCTCGTTCCTGAACCTCTTGCTTGTTGCATCGACGCTCTTCTATGGGTGGGACCTCTGGGTCCTCACGCTTCTCAACCTCGCCGTCATCGCCGTCGCGGTGTACGGCATGAGGTGGCGCCGTGGCAGGCGCCTCTCTCAATTCCGCCAACGGTGGGCCCAATAAATGTTTGGAACGATCAAAAGCCTCGCGACGACCATGCGGATTGCCTTCCAGAGCAAAGTGACGGTCGAATACCCGACCGTACGTCCGGTACTCGCCCCTC
>JASLZO010000174.1 GCA_030754805.1 Dehalococcoidia bacterium | reverse complement strand
TGACCGCCTTCGTGCTCCTCTATCAACGCTTCTTCCTGCCGATCACGACTCTCGGCAACCAGTGGCAGACCGTGCAGGCCGCGCTCGCGGGATTGGAGCGCATCTTCCAGGTGCTCGCTCTCCCGGCCCAACAGGCTCCATCCACCGACACGGTGGGCCGTAGCAACGAGGCCGGTGGAGCCATCGAGATGGACCGGGTGGTATTCGGCTATCTCCCCGGACTCGCGGTGTTGAACGAGGTTTCATTGATCGTTCGGCCAGGCGAGCACGTGGCGGTCGTGGGCCGGACCGGTGCCGGGAAGACGAGCATGCTTCACCTCCTTGCCGGGCTGTACGGACCCTGGGCCGGCTCGGTTCGTGTCGCCGGGACCGATCCACGTGCGCTGTCGGAAGTCGACCAACGCCGGTTGATCGGCGTCGTCCCTCAGGCGGTGCAACTCTTCAGTGGCACGGTCCGAGAGAACCTGACGCTTGGCGACAGCTCCGTGTCCGACGAGGATGTCCGGAGGGCCGCTGCCATCGCCGGCGCCGACCGATTCATTGCGGCCTTGCCCCGGCGGTACGAGACGGACCTGGGCAGCCGCATCCAGATCTCCGGCGGGCAGCGCCAGCTCCTCACGCTTGCCCGTGCGCTGGTCTGGGACCCGGAGGTGCTGCTGCTGGACGAGGGTACGGCGGCGGTGGACAGCGCCAGCGAGGCTGCGTTCCGCGATGCGCTGCGTTCCGCGATCGCGGGCCGGGGCCGCGCCCTGCTGACCGTCGCGCACCGCCTGTCCACCGCGCGAGATGCGGACCGGGTCGTGGTTATGGCGGACGGCCGGATCGTGGAAGAGGGCCCACCGGAGCAACTGGTGCGCAACGGTGGGTCGTTCGCGGCCATGCTGGAGCTGGAAGAGGCCGGTTGGGAGTGGGACGCAGACAATTAGGGCTAGGAACACCTCAAAGTCGTGTTCGCGGTGGAGGTCGACTCTGCTCCTCCTCCACCAAACCCGGTATCCGAGTTCGCCGTAACTGTTGGTCAGGTCCGCTTTCACGTGAGGGCTCATAACCCGAAGGTCGTAGGTTCGAGTCCTACCCCCGCTACCAAGTTAACCCAGTGCCGAGGCCCCTTTCACGAGGGGTCTCTTTCCATTACAAACGACCCGAAGTTTTGCCACGCCAGCCGCCCGGGTCCGGTCGCTACCCGTCCGTCTCGCTACGCGCCGTCACGCAGTACTCCGAGCATCCATAGCTTGAAGTCGCGCTGCTTCACGCCGAACAAACGATCGTAGATACGCATGTCGGGAGCGGGGCGCATGAAGCGCCCGGCAACCTCCTCCCGCCCAACTGATGCGCTTTCGGCCAATCCTCGGCTTTTTCCGCTGCCTCGCGCAATGGCACCACTTCATCCGGATCCATGAACTGGACGTTTGGCTCTTGCCCGACGACGGAACCAAGGTAATCCCAGAACTCGGCACGCGTCGGCGAAACCGGACCTCCCAATTCAAAGACTTTGTTCCGCATTCGCCGGTCCAGATGCGCATTGATGCAGAAGTCCGCAAGCTCGTCGAGGAATATGAACACAGTGGGTTGATCGGCGTTCCCGTAGATGCGGAACTTCTCACCCTCGGCGACCCGTTTGGCCATCCCTTTGAACATCGCCCCTGTCGTATCGATGATTCCACCCGGGCGAAGGATCGTGTACGGAACCCCGGACTCGGTCAGGTGGTCTTCTGACCGGGCTCGCGCCGGGTAGACGGGGTAGAACGACCACTCCTTGCTCGCGGCACGTACCGAGATCATCGTCATGTGCTTGACGCCCTGCGCCTTCGCGGCGTCAGCCATGTTCACGGATCCCTGGTATTCGACCTTTTCGATCTTGTCGATGCCTCGAATCGCGGACTGCGCGCCAACCGTCGCTATCACGTAGTCGACCCCTTCGGCAGCGGCCTTCAACGAATCCAGGTCCTCATAATCTCCCTGGACGTACTCGACTCCCTCCTTGGGAAGGTCATCGGGAGCGGTCAAGTGCACCAGCGCGCGTACTTGCGCGCCGGCGTTCACGAGCTTTCGGACGACGTGGCTCCCGGTCCGGCCTGTCGCGCCCGTCACCAGGTATTTACCCTGGGCGATATCTACGGTCGTCACGTGGTGATTTCTTTCATTCGTTTGTATGAGTCACTATCGCGGCAATCCGAGCCCACGCTGGGCAATGATGTTCGGGCCCAGCAGGATGCCCCCGCCTCCGCCGAATCCCAGGGCCAGAGCCAGATCGGCATTCGTCCCATACATCCCGTTGTTCGGCGCCCGGCTCTCACCGTTTAAAAGCGCGGCGTATTCTCGGACGATGCTCCCGAGCGTCGGCCAGAAGTGGAACTTCGCCGTCACCTGGTTGTGGTACCCGGAGATCGCCCCCTCCGCTTGCGGAACGTCTCCACGGCTCTCCATCCACGCCACGCGATAAGAGAGCATCCGGTCGGTCTCGACCATCACTCTCAGGTCCGCAAGCTTGTGCCGGACGATCGGGTCCGAGAGAACGGGTTCTCCGTTGAACCGTATCCCGCGCATCACGTCCAGGAATCTGTCTAGAACGCCGAGGTGCCGTGCGGGGCCATCAATGCCCGTTCGCTCGAAGTTCAGCGTGGTCATCGCCGCATACCAGCCGCGGTTCACCTCGCCGATTAGGTTTTCCTTTGGAACCCGGACTTCATCCATGAAGATCTCGTTCCAACGCCTCTTGCCCAACATGTCATAGAGCGGACGGAGCGTGACACCCGGCGTGTAGACCCCGTCCTCGTCCCGAAGACGCATGGCGAGATAGGTGATCCCACGGTGTTTCGGCGCCTCAGGATCGGTGCGAACCAGCACGTGATACCAGTCCGCGAAGTGCGAGGCAGAGCTCCAGATCTTCTGCCCGGTCACGACGAAATCGTCGCCGTCTTCCACGGCACGGGTCTGCAGGCTTGCCAGGTCCGTCCCGGCATTCGGTTCGCTGAACCCCTGGGCCCAGTGGATCTGGTTCTTCGCCATGCCCCCAAGAAAATAGTTCTTCATCCAGTCGGAGCCGTGTAGCATCAGCGCACCGGTTATGTTCCCGCTCGGGGAACCGGAAGGCGCGTCTGCGTACGCGAGTTCCTGGCGATAGACGAACTGTTTGCTCAATGGAGCGTCGGCGCCACCGTGCTCCGTCGGCCAGTGCATCGTCCACCAACCCTTCTTGATCAGCTTCTGCGCAAACTCGTCCGCCATGTCCCTAGCCTCGGCGCTGTCGAAGTCGAACGACCTTGTCGTCATGCTGTAAGCGTCGAAACCCTTCGGATCCCACTCCTCTTTGAGGAACGTACGAATCTCTTCTCGGAACGCCTCATCCTCTACGGTCAGTGTGAAATCCATCTCGTCCTCCCTACCCCTCTCCCGCCAAGTCCAGCACGAAGTTCACTAGGGTTCGAACGGGTTTCCCCGATGCACCCCGGACTTGCCAACCTTTGTCCTTATCGGAGTTCATCACTCCGGCGATATCTAAATG
>JASLZO010000173.1 GCA_030754805.1 Dehalococcoidia bacterium | reverse complement strand
GCTCTCCGAGTACTCATGGCAGGATATGGGCGAAGCATAACATAAGCTACCTTTAATAATAGACTTAGCGGCCAGAAGAGATGGCACCGAAACTCGCTGGACCATCACAGTATCACGATTTTGAGAGATGGGAGCCGGATGCGCGGAGACGTGCACGTCCGGTTCTGAGAGAGCGTGGGGGTGAGATTCCCCCGCGCCACTCAACCACGTTTGGAGTGGCGAATTTCGCCAAATCCTCCTCGAAAACCAGGTGGAGCGATCAGGTTCTCCGATGAGAAGGCCCGAAGTCGGGTAGCCCTACGCGGCGGCCAAGTCCGCCACGATGTTGAGTGTTCGGTAGACCCAACGACGGCATTTCGGAGAATTTCAACCATCGTTGAACCCTGTACGGCGTATGTAGATGTTCAATGTTTTCAGTGCGGATAGAAATTTGCGAGGCACAATGTTGATCTCGAACGAGCCGAGAAGTGCACCCGAAAGGGACTCTACTGCCTCCCAGTGGGGAGGGCACAACCTGCGAACTCTGAGATCAATCGAAAGACGTCGACTGCAACTCTACGAATCTGCGGTAGTTTCCGTCCCCTCGGGCCATCAGCTCGGCGTGGGTGCCCTGCTCCAGTACGTGGCCCTCGTCGAGAAATACGATCTGATCAGCGATGGCAACCGTCGACAGGCGGTGGGCGATGATGAACACGATGCGGTCTTTTGCCGCTTCGTAGAGCGAGTTCACCAAGTGCTCTTCGGTCTCGGGGTCGAGGGCCGAGGTAGGTTCGTCCAGGATGAGGATGCGTGAGTCCTTCAACAGGCCGCGGGCAATCCCGATACGCTGCTTCTGCCCCACCGACAACTTGCTGCTGGTCGTGCCCAGCATGGTGTCGTACCCATCGGGCAACGAAACAATGAAGTCGTGAATGCCTGCCGTTCGCGCGGCCCGTTCCACCTCTTCCGGGGTGGCATCCGGTTTGCCCAACCGGATGTTCTCGAAGACGGACTCCGCCACGGTCTGTGTCTCCTGGAACACATAGCTGACTTGGCCGCGGAGGCTCTCGATGGTCACGTCGTTCACGTCATGCCCGTCAATCAGGACCTGGCCTTCGCTCGCCACGTGGTAGCGCGGAATGAGGTGCGCAAGAGTCGTCTTCCCGGCGCCCGTAGGCCCCACGATGGCCACGATTTGTCCCATATGCGCGTCGAAGGCCACGTCCTGCAGGGCCCGCCGGCCGTCCGGGTAGACGAGACCGACCTGGCGGAACGACACGCCCTCGTGGATTGGCGGCAAGTCCTGGTCGCCCGTCTCCGTTTCCGGCGGCTGGTCCATCATAGCGAACACCCGGCGTGCCTGCGCGGCCTTGCCCTGTATCTCGATCCAGATTCGCACGAAGGCGTGGCCCGTTTCTCGCATCCTGACGACGTACGTAAGCACCACGCTGAAATCGCCCACGGAGAGATCGCCCGCTATCACATGGCCAGCCAGATAGACAAAGAAGAACAATTCGAGGAGCAACATGGACGCTTCGCCCAAGGTTTCCACCAATCCCAAAGCCAGTGTGCTGAATCGGATGCGCTTGAACGACTCGGCGCTGTCTTTGCGGAATCGCTCGCGTTCCGTCTCGTTCGCGCCGAGGCTTTGCACCGCCAGCATGTTGTCCATCCCTTCCTCAATGTTGCTGGTAAAGGCCGTGCCCGCCGCCGACGCGGCTTGCGCGCGCCGTCGCAGCATACGCGCGAAAGGCGTCGTCGCAGCCACATACATCGGCATGGCACCCACGGCCCACAAGGCAATAAAGGGGAAATCGGGGTATGCGCTGAGCAGCGTGACGAGGGCAACCGCAAACGCGGACAGGGCGATGACCGGCTGCTGGATAACGGTGTATATGATCCCGATAATCGAATTCGAGTCGGAACGCACCCGGTACACGGAGTCGCCGATGGGCTGGTCGTCTAGCTTGGCCATGGGCAAGGACTGCACGTTCTCGAACAGGCGGGCGCGAACGAGGTATCCGATGGCCTGACTCAGTCGAATGTGGAGCCGGGTCGATACATACGTCAACGCCAGTCTGCTGCCCATACCCACCACTGTGAGCAGGGCCACCCAGGACATGATCCGCGGCGCGGACGCGCCTTCGAGCATCCCGACTACCGGGATCAGGAAGGGCGGGTAGCCGGTGACGTCCTCGACGGGCTGCCCGAGGACCACATGGTCGATGACGACCTTTACCATAAATGGGGCCAATACCATCGATAGGCAATAGGGAATCATCGACATCACAAAGGTGATCGCATACCTCAGCCAGAAGTACCTGAGCAGAAGCACGGTTCGGCCAATGACCCGGAACGTTTCGCGGTAATCGATATCGGTCTCGCGGTCGATGAGACTCGCGCGCTCGTCAAGGGCCTTCTCGGCCTCGCGCAGTGCGCGAAGGGAGAGGCGGCTGCCTCCCGATTCTCGTTCCTTTTCAGGCATCGCCCGTCTCGTCCTCGTTGCCGTCGATCATGTTCCTCTCGGATTGGACGAAGGCCCGGTAACGGCCGTCCGTCATGCCCATCAGGGAATCGTGACTGCCGCTTTCCACGATGCGGCCCCCGTCAAGATAGAGGATGTTGTCCGCCCGGCGGATGGTCGAGAGCCGGTGGGTAATCAGGAAGACCGCGCGCCCACTTCCGCTGCCGACGTCGCCGGCACTCCATTCCGCTATGTTTGCCAGCACGCGGTGTTCCGTATCGGCGTCGAGGGCCGCGGTCGGTTCGTCCAGCACCAGGATTGGCGCATCGCGCACCACGGCTCGGGCTATCGAGAGGCGTTGGCGCTGGCCCGTAGACAACCTGCCGCCCCGGTCGCCCAGGACGGTATCGAGCCCCTCGGGCAACCCATCGAGAAAATCGTCCATGCACGCCACCCGGATGGCGTCGTACACGGCCTCGTCACTCGCATCTTGAGCGGCGTACCGGATGTTCTCGCGGACCGACATGCCGAACAACACGTTTTCCTGCAGCGCGATGGCGATGTTGGAGCGCAACGAGTCGACCTCGTAGTCACGCAGGTCCCGGCCGTCAATGCCTATCGACCCCTCATCCGGATCGTAGAGGCGGAGCAGCAGGTTCATGAGTGTCGTCTTGCCGGAGCCGGTAGGGCCGATAATGGCGGTGACCGTTCCGGGCCGCACAGCAAAGCTGACGCCGTCCAATACGGGGCGATCCTCCTCATAGGCGAAGGTTACGTTTTCGAAGCGAACCTCTCTCGAGAATTCGTCCAGGGGAATTGCGCCGGGCCGGTCCTGGACCTCGGATTCCATGTCGAGAATATCGAATACGCGGCGCAGTCCCATGGCCATTCCCTGGGCCCGGCCCCACATGTCCATGAGGTCTGACGAAGAGTTGACCACCTCTTCGGAGAACTTCCCCCGGGCCCATTGAAAGGCCGTCAGATTCCACACGATAAACGAGAAACCAGCCAGCGCGATCAACTCGTTCGCAAAAGTCGGCCGGCCCGCGTTGGCCCACAGTGCCATC
>JASLZO010000172.1 GCA_030754805.1 Dehalococcoidia bacterium | reverse complement strand
TTCTTGCCCAGCTTGTCGATGATGGTCTCGCCCGGCGCGGGAGTTACCTCGTCGATGATCGCGTGTCCTTCCTCGCCACGTACGAGGATCCGCCCCATCGGCCCAACATCGCCGATCCGGCTCCCTGCGGGCCATCTGAGCAGCTTGGTGTCCGGGCAGTCCGAGAGGTCCGGGACGTGGCCCTCTCTCGTGTGGATGATGAGCATGCCCAGGTCCCGGGCAGCACCGAGGACGGCCTCGGTCGGCTCCACCGCCTCCAACAAAACGCGGGGGTCGTTCCCCAGGGACTCGCCATACCCGCCCGGGTACATGAAGTCCTTCTGCATGTCGATCACGATCAGGGCTGTTCGTTCGAGCTCGACCGAAACGGGGCCGGGCTCCGCATCGATGGTCAGCGTGGCCGAAGTGGATCCGGTTAGGTTTTGCGTCATGTCGAACCTCCAGAGGCGGGTTGTTGGATCTGGTGAAGCACAGTTTCCAGGGCGGATGCGAGCGCCAGCAGCGTGCCGTCCGCGAACGGAGAGGCAACCATCTGGGCTCCCATAGGCAGGCCGCCGGACGTGAGACCGGACGGCACGGACATCGCCGGGACACCGATGAAACTCCACGGGATGCAGTTTTCCGAAAGAATGATGAGGTAGCGATCGCTCTCCTCCACCTTCGGCGCGGCGACGCGGGTCGTGGGCATGATGAGCGCGTCGAAGCCCGATAGATGTTCGAGCATCCGGTCTTGAAACTGGCCGCGGAAGCGCTGGGCGTTGAGATAGTCGACCGCTCTCACCTGTGAAGCCTCGTCCAACTGCTCGAACACGGGCCTGGTGTAGAGATCGCCCGCTCCCTCGAACGATGCGTGATAGGCGGCTGCTTCGGAGCGGCTGACGATGAGCCCAAGCGACGTGGCAAGCCTGAAATCTTCTTTGGACGGAATTTCCGTTTCCACGATCTCGACTCCTAGCGACCTCAATGCAGCGACACTCGAATCGAACGCCTTGAGGACCTCGGAATCGACGTCCCGCAGCCCGTTCACCGCGATGCCCACGCGGAGGCCGCGAACGTCCCTATTCAAGTAGTCGGTGTAGTCATCCGCCGCCCGGTCCAGGGTCCCCGGGTCTTTCGCGTCGAGCCCCTGGACGGCGTTCATCATCAGGGCGACGTCGCCGGCCGTCTTCGCCTGGAGCCCGGTGTGATCCATGCTCCAGGAGAGCGTCATGACGCCGTCGGTCGAGACGAGGCCGAACGTCGGCTTGTATCCGACGATGCCGCACAGTGCAGCGGGCACCCTGATCGATGCACGTGTATCCGTTCCCACGCCGAGGAGGCTCATCCCGGTGGAGATCGATATCGCGGACCCGCCGCTCGACCCTCCCGGATCGCGGGTGATATCCCAGGGATTGCGACTCTGCGCCGTCGTCACGCCAAGCGCAAATTCGTGGGTATGGGTCTTGCCGACGATGATCGCTCCGGCTTTCCTCAATAGAGAGACGACGGTCGCGTCTTCTTCGGGCATGTAGTCCGGGAGCACCGCCGAACTCGCGGTCGTCTTCATCCCTTTGACATGAATGATGTCCTTGATGGAGACGGGGACGCCGTGGAGCGGGCCGCGGACCCCACTCCGTTCCCGCTCCACATCCAGAGCAGCAGCCTCCTCCAACAGCGCGCTTTCCGAAGCGATATGCACGAACGCATTGAGTTCATGCTCGCGTTGATGTATCGCGTCGAGCGACCGCTGCACCAACTCGACGGATGACGTTCCGCGGTCGGCCATGCCCTGCACTGCCGCGGTGACCGTCCCCGGTCTAGGTGTGGGTGCGGGCAGAGCCGGTAAGAGCCGGACGTGTCGGCGCCGGGGCCCCCCCCCCCCCCCCCGCCTCCCACTCTTTCGCCAACGCCGACACATCCTTGGTCAGGCCCCCCACCGCCTCCATGTCCTTCGCCAACGCCGACACATCCTTGGTCAGACCCCCCACCGCCTCCATGTCCTTCGCCAACGCCGACACATCCGACCCCGTCCGCTCCAGATCCGTTTGCACTGCGTTGACCTGGCCCTGCAACCCTGACGACAACGTCTGCAGTTCCTCGATCCCGTCGAACGCACTTGCCATTTGTTCGGCGGTAGCCGCAAGGTCCAGACGACCCGATAGGTCCGACACGTCCGACCCCGTCCGCTCGAGGTCGTAGAGGACCGTATTGATTTTCCCGTCCAATGCGGTGGAGAGTCCCTGAAGTTCCTGGATGCCCTCGAAGGCGCTCGAGAACCGCTCGCCGAACTCCGTGGTGAGCCGCTCGACCTCTGCCGACCATGCTGCGAATGCAGCCGTTCGGAACTCGTCGTGCAGCGCTTGAGTGTGTCGGGCCTCTGTGGCGACTCCGGCCAGTTCGGCCTCCAGGCGGGCGGCGACTTCTCCCAGCCGCGCCAACTCTGCCAGTTCAGCCTTCCTGCGCTTCCTCATGTCGATGGTCCGCAACTGGCTGCAACCCCGGTTGGAGCGAGTTCCTCATCGGCAAGGCTCCGATAGAGGAATTCGGGGCGGCCCTCGCGTGGCGAGCCCGTCTTGACCGCTCGCACGAAGAGATAGTGGCCGAGATCCCCGACTCGGGCATCGAGTTCGGGACGAATCACCTCAAGCCGGTTGACATCTGGTGACCAGGGATGTCCGTCCGCGGAGTACCCGCACTCGACGTCGAAGCCCGTGAATGCCAGGAGTTGCCTCAGTTCGTCAAGCGTGTATTCGCGGTTGTGTCTGCCATAGGGGCCGAATCCCGAATACGGGTCGTAGAGGTTGTCGCCGTTGAGGAGGCGAGCCACGTTCTCGGCTCGTGCCACGTTGGGCGTGGTGAGAACAAGGTGGCCGCCCAGCTCGGTGACACGGTTGATCTCGGTGAGCACGGCGACCGGATCCTCGACGAGGTGCTCAAGGATCTCGCAGAAAAGCACCAATCCGAAGGACCCGTCCTCATAGGGGAAGCGGTCGAATTCGATGTTGAAGTGTCGGAACTCAACGGTTCGTTCCTTCTGGACGCCTTCGGCATCGACGTACTCGATGGCCTGCGTGCCGGCTTCTGTGTCTTCCAGACCGAAGTAATTGGCCAACTCCGGTTCCAGGTTCTGATACTCCCAGAGCAGAACAGTCGTGAAGTAGGGATTCGCACCGAGCTCGAGCGTCCGCTCCTGTTCGGAACCGACCAGTTCGAGAGTGTGCAGGAACCGCCAGTACGAGTCGTACAGATAGGCCCCGATGCCGTCCGGCGAGCCGCCGTCCAGGCAGACGGAGGCAAGTAGTTTGGCGACGGTCTCAGGCGGTGCGGGCAACTCGGGATCTCGGCCGAAGTCGATCTCGAGCGTCTGGCGATGGCGGCATACTTGACGGGCCGCTACGGCGAACATGCCGATACCCAGGAGCGGGCGCACCACGGGTACCTGCGGGGTGGTAACGTGGAGCGCGCGGCGTACTGCGCTTTCTGGTTGGGGTTCGGGCTGGCGAGCAACGGTGAGCCGGCTCGCGGCAGCGGCTGGCTCACCCGCGCGCAGCGCGTGCTCGATGAGGCCGCCACCG
>JASLZO010000171.1 GCA_030754805.1 Dehalococcoidia bacterium | reverse complement strand
CCGGGCACTCGGGCCACATCGATGTCTTCTTCGGCAACGTCATGATCGCCGAGAGCACCCAACGCGCCTTCGAGCAGTCGGTCCGTAATCATCTCGTTGAACCGCGCGACAACGACGGCGAATCGCATTCCTCGTGTGTCCATCGATGTCCGGATGAAGTTCGGCATCGATCGCGCGACCCTACTCCTGCGGGACTCGTGTGAGTTCGAGTCCACACTCGGCGCAGAATCGTATCCCGGGGCCATGACCTGCTCCGCACCGCGGGCACGACTCCTCTCCCTCGCCACCGGCCTCAGCGTCTGGAATCGCTTCGAGGTTGCCTCCCAACAGGTGCCCTAGTTTGTCCCGCTTCGTCTCCAGGTATCGCCTGTTGTATTCGTTCGGCGCCGCCGCGATCGGAACGCGGTCCACGAGTTCCAGTCCGAACGCGTCGATTCCGACCACCTTTCGGGGGTTGTTCGTCATCAACGCAACCTTCCGTACCCCAAGGTCGACCAGGATCTGAGCACCCACACCGTAGTCGCGGAGGTCCGGCGGGAAGCCTATTCGCTCGTTCGCTTCAACCGTGTCCAACCCTGTGTCCTGTAATGCATATGCCCTAATCTTGTTGTGAAGGCCAACGCCGCGGCCTTCCTGCCGCATGTAGAGGAAAACCCCTTTGCCGGCGTCGGCGATTTGGCGCAATGCAAGGTCAACCTGCTCGCCACAGTCACAGCGCATGGATCCGAAAACGTCTCCGGTCAAGCACTCGCTGTGCACCCGAACGAGCGTCGGTTCGTCAGGATCGATATCTCCTATGACCAGCGCAACGTGTTCGGCCGGGTCAATCGTGCTGCGATAGCCGTAGGCGGTGAACTCCCCGTGGCGGGTCGGAAGTTTCGCATCAGCTTGACGTTCGACCAAGCTCTCTCGCTCACGCCGGTAGGCGATGATCTGCGCGACGGTGACGATAGGAATGTCCCAAAGCGCCGAGAACTTCTCGAGGTCCGGCATCCGAGCCATCGACCCGTCGTCGTTCATGATTTCGCAGATAACGCCGGCTGGATACAGTCCGCCGAGCACTGTCAAATCGATGACCGCCTCTGTCTGGCCCGCGCGCATCAATACGCCGCCTTCGCGATACCGCAACGGGAAGATGTGACCGGGCCTTGCAAGATCGGCAGGCTGGGTCATCGGATCCACCAATGCCTTGATTGTCGTCGAGCGGTCGGCCGCAGAGATGCCGGTAGAAACGTCCACCAACCCATCGACGGATTGGGTAAACGCGGTCGCGAACACTGCCGTATTGTTCGTAACCATCAGCGGCAGGCCAAGTTGATCGAGCCTGGCGCCCAGGAGTGGCGCGCAGATAAGACCGCGAGCCTGCGTAGCCATGAAGTTGATCTTCTCGGGCGTGACCATCTCGGCGGCCAGCGCCAGGTCACCCTCGTTCTCACGGTCCGCGTCATCCACGATGATGACGAACTCACCCTCACGGATTTTGTCGACCGCATCCTCGACGTTAGCGACCAGCATCGTCTTCGCCCCCGATCTCTGCGAGCGAACCATCACGTTCTCCGTGGAGCAGTCGCTCCACGTACTTGGCCAGGATGTCTATCTCCAGATTGACCATGTCACCCGGCTGCTTCCCCCCGAATACGGTGTGATCGAAGGTGTATCGGACCAGCGAGACGGAGAACGATTCGTCGTCGAGTCCCATGACCGTGAGGCTGACGCCATCGACCGCGATGAACCCCTTCTGGACCACGTATCGAAGCACCTCTGAAGGCACCGAGAAGCGGACAACAACCGCATCACCCTCCGACGTCATCGACAGGATCTTGCCGGTGCCATCGACGTGCCCCTGAACCAGGTGCCCGCCAACGCGGCCGTTGAACAACAGCGACCGCTCGAGGTTTACGGTGCTGCCGGGCCCAACCTCGCCCAGGTTCGTCCGCCGCAACGTCTCGGGCATCAGGTCGAACGCGATTCGGTCTTCCTGGATATCTGTGACGGTCAGACACGCCCCATTTACCGAGACGCTGTCGCCCACCGCTGTTCCGTCGAGCGCCGTTTCGGCATGGACTATCAGCCGTCCCTCCCCGGCGGCGGCGACCAACCCTGTCTCTTCAACGAGACCTGTGAACATCCGGTCCCCTGGATGCTGAATTTCGGGATCACGGGCCCCCTCGGGCAGCAACACCCTCAATTTGAAATTATACGCCTCTGGCTTGACCCTCCGCCCCGTCCCACCATCGGAAAGCGCCTTCTATCAGAACATCGCCTTCGATCCGGTCGATCCTGACATGGCTCAAAGCCGGCGCGTTCCCGATCCGATCAACCCCTGTGCCCGCGACGGGGCCCAGCGCTTGCGCGCCCCCAACCACCTTCGGCGCGATGAAAACCATCGCCTGGTCGGGCAGTCCGTCATCGAAAATCGACCCGAGCAGTACTTCCCCAACTTCGGTGAAGACCTGCATCACCCCCGCTTCCCCGAGGTGCCGCAACAAGGCTTTCAGGTCGACCCGGTTGTGCTCATCGGGAAGCGATACCACTGACACGGATCCACCCAGGTCCTTAAACGGCAGGTGATACTCGTCTCCGGCTGTCGCAACGAGGGTTCGGCCAGGTTCCCGAAAGAGTCGAGCTGTTAGCGGCGTCCGACCTCGACTATCCGCGATTACGCGCATGGGTTGTCTGAGTAGTGGCATACCTTCAGCATCCCTCGCGGTGAGTTGAGGGTCATCCACCGCCACTGTTCCGGGTGCCGTAAGGATCGCGTCCACCTGGGCCCTCCGTTCGTGGACTCGCCGGCGCGAAGCCGCGCTGGACACCCATCGAGAATCGCCCGTCTTCGTCGCAATCTTCCCGTCCAGCGTCATCGCGTACTTCGCGATTAGCAGCGGCTCGCCGGTGCGCACGTGCTTGTAGTACGACTGGTAGTGCTCGTCGGCTTCGGCTCGTCCGTCTCCAACACGTACGTCGATGCCGGCTTCCCGGACCATGTCCACCCCGCGCCCGTTCACCTCGGGATTGGGGTCGAGGACCGCGACAACTACGTTGGAAAGGCCAGCTTCGACGATGGCCCGCGCGCACGGCGGGGTCCGGCCAGCGTGTGCGCAGGGCTCGAGCGATGTATACATCATGGCACCTCGGGCCGCCAAGCCTGCTTGGGCCAGCGCTACGGCCTCTGCATGCAGTCCTCCCGGTTCCTGGGTGAATCCTTCTCCGACGACGGTGCCGTCGGAATTCACGATCAGGGCACCAACCGCGGGGTTCGGGCTCGAGAGGCCCAAAGCCTGGCGGGCCAACTCCAGAGCGCGCGCCATGTGATTCGGACTGTCGGGTCTCGGTGAAGTCACGTTCGGACGATGGCTCTCGATCGTTGGGTCTCCATTTGTTGAGGATACAGGAGCCATTCCCCGGCGCCTCAATTGTGGTCCATTCGAAATGAAGAGGCCCGCCTTCGAAGACGGGCCTCTACCGTCGCTACCCTCTTCTGGGCCCGATCAAGGAATCGCGAACACCGCACTCACTGTCACGACGATTTCGAGCTCCCCCGCCTCGATCGGAGTCGGTGCGCCAACCGAGTCCGCGAAAGCCAGTTCCGATCGCACGTTG
>JASLZO010000170.1 GCA_030754805.1 Dehalococcoidia bacterium | reverse complement strand
GAAGTACGTGGCGATGAAGCATCGCGACGCGGAGGAGCTCGGCCTCTTCTCGCGAGAGGCAGCGTTGGGAGCAGACACGATCCAAGCCGCGATCGACACCGTGGTCGACGAGTTCAACGCAGACCCGAAGGTCCACGCTTATATCATCCAATACCCGTTTCCCAAGGGCCTGGACTACGAGGCCGCCCTGATACGCGTGAAGCCCGAGAAAGACGCTGACGGGTTGCACCCGGTGAACCTGGGGCGCCTCGTGCAGGGTGTCGAGGCCCCACTCGCGTGCACGCCCGCTGGCATTCAGATGATGCTCGAGCGCTACGACGTCCCGATTGTCGGACGTCACGTGGTCATCGTCGGGCGCGGTCTCACCATCGGTCGGCCGCTCGCAAACCTGCTGTCGCTGAAGAGGAACAACGCCAACGCAGCCGTGACGGTGGTGCACACGGGCGTAGGAGACATCGCACCCTACACGCGCCAGGCCGACATCCTGGTCGCCGCCGCTGGCTCGCCTCGCATGATCAAGGCCGACATGGTCAAACCTGGCGCGGCAGTAATAGCCGCGGGTGTGAGCTTCGAAGGCAGGAAGGCGATCTCCGACGTCGATGACGAGGTCGCGGAGGTAGCCGGGTGGCTGTCACCACGGATTGGCGGCGTAGGGCCGATGACACGCGCTTTCCTGTTGGCCAACACCGTCGCTGCCGCGGAGAAGGCCGTCGGCTAGAAATGGCGGTGCGGGTCAAGACACGGTCCGCGATACACGCGGATGGGTAACGGGGTGCGGTACCGCTGATGCCACAAGGAAAGTCCGACGATGCTCGAGATCCGAAATCTGACAACCGAGCCTGAAGCGACCGAGGGCGTCGACCCCCGTACGATCGAGTTCGGCCGCGACAACAGCCCCAACTTCTTTGTCATGGACTACAGCGACGGCCAGTGGAGAAATGCCCGGATCGAGCCGGTCCAGCCCTTTGTCCTGCATCCCGCCGCGAACGTCCTTCACTATGCGCAGACAATATTTGAAGGGCTGAAAGCGTATCGACAGCCGTCGGGTTCGATCGCTTTGTTTCGTCCAAATCTGAACGCCGCGAGGTTTCATCGGTCGGCTCGGCGCATGAGTATTCCGGCGGTGGAAGAAGGGGCCTTCCTGGACGCCGTGAGCGCCCTCGTCACGAACGAACGGAACCTCGTGCCTCCAGAGCCGGGCTGCCTCTATGTTCGACCGAGTATCATCGGCGTCGAGCCGTCAGTTGGCTTGAAGAGCTCGAACGCCTTCACATTCTTCATTCTGACGTACCCGTCAGGCCCGTACTTTGGCCACGCAGGCGAGGGTGCCGGGTCGATTGACGTCCTCGTGAGCACGTCCGTGACGAGGGCGTGTCAGGGCGGAATGGGCAACGTCAAGGCCGGCGCGAACTACGCGGGCACGCTCGCGATTCTCGAGCGGGCCAAAGAACTGGGCTGCGCGCAGGTGCTGTTTCTCGATGCTGTCGGGCACCGTGGGGTGGAGGAGATGGGTGGGATGAATCTCATCTTTCTGCAGAACGGCGCTCTTCGGACGCCACCCTTGAGCGAGACCATTCTCGATGGGGTAACCCGCGATTCCGTGCTCGCGATCGCGGAGGACTTCGGGCTCGGAGTTGAAGAGGAGTTCATCTCCATCGACGAGCTCGTGGCGGGACTGCGGGATGGAAGTGTCACAGAGGCTATCGCATGCGGGACTGCAGCCGTCACCACTGGCATCAAGACATTTCGTTTCGAGGACGGCTCGGTCGTTCCCGTCGGAACTGTGTGCCCTGGGCCCGTCACCAGCCAGCTCTATGAGCGCCTCGTCGGGATTCAGTACGGCCTTCTTCCCGACCCTCACGGTTGGGTTCATCCAGTCGTCTGAGTAGCCTGCTGTTTCGTGTCCACTTGTTCGACCCCATCGGCTACCTGGTTAATTTCTCTTGACGGTCGACAGAAGCACGTGATATTCTTGTAGACCTACAAGAGGAATATCATGGCGCACGACCAATCCGAGCTACTTCAGGGCACCCTCGAGCTCCTCATTCTGAAGACCCTCTCACTCGAACCACTGCACGGGTGGGGAATCAGCCTGCGGATCCGCCAGATGTCGCGGGACGTGTTCCAGGTCAACCAGGGCAGCATCTACCCGGCGCTCCAGCGGATGCAGTCCAAAAACTGGATCAGCTCGGAGTGGCGGACAACGGAAAACAATCGACGGGCGAGGTACTACGTGCCGACCCCGGCGGGAACACGCAAGCTGGTCCGGGAGCGCTCGCAGTGGGAGCGCTCCGTGGCGGCGGTGAACTGGGTCCTCGACTCGACCGGAGGCCCCGCATGAAGTGGATTGCCGCGGGGCGGGAGCGGCTCCGGGCGCTGTTGGTCGGCGCCAAGGCGGACGCGGAAATGGACGCAGAGCTGCGCTTCCATCTGGAGCAGGAGGCAAAGCTCCTGCGCGAGGCGGGGCTCGGCCAGCGGGAAGCACGGCGGCAGGCCCAGCTCCGGTTTGGCGGGGTCGAGCGAGTGAAGGAAGAGGTGCGGGAGGCCCGCGGCATCCGGGTCCTCGATGATCTGGTGAAAGACGTGCGCTACGGCGCGTGTCCGTGTCCCTCAGCGGTCGGCGGACGACCCTCGGACGGCCGGTCGATGGGCGCACGCTACTGACCCGTGAATCGGTCGGTAAACAGCACGCGTTCGGCAATCTTCCAGCCCTGGTCGGTTTTCCTCCAGGTGTTTCTGTAAATGCCCGAACCGCTGATGAAGGGAACCCTGTCATCTGCGGTTTGGTGGGTGATCAATGCCATGTTCTCCGTAACGGCGACATCGGTCGACAGTTCCAGGAACACGAGTGCCGACATGTGATGCCGGGTCTGTCGATCGGCGAGCCGACCTTCATGGGACCCCTTCGCGTAGTCAAAGATGGCTTGACGACCGACCACTCGCGAACCGCTGACCAATGCCCCGCCAAGCCGGCGCTCCATGACGCCGTCCTCGGTAAAGAGATCGGCGAAGCCCTCAGAGTCTTTGGAGTCCCACCGATAGGAGTACTGCGCAAGCTGTTCGGCGATGGCGAGCCTATCTTCTATTGATCCGATCTCTTCGGCCGACGCGTCACTCCATGATAGAGAGCAAACTACCAAGAGCGTCATCATGCCGCATGCGTGTGCTCTGTTGATGAATGACATCGATCTCTCCGTGACAAAGGCAGCGCTGTCGCGTCTTGCAGTGTTCAGGCGCGCTACGCCCGATTCCTCCGACCGACGTTCTCCGGCCAAGTGTCTCACAGGCAATCGGGTCTATTCCTGACATGAGCCTGATTCGCCTCGGTGCGGTCTCCAAGCGGTTCGACGGCAGGCAGGTGCTGCGGAAGGTCTTCTTCCGCCTGGACGCAGGCGACCGCGTCGGTCTGATCGGGAACAACGGCTCTGGGAAGACGACCGTCCTCAGAATGATCCTCGAACATGACGAACCCTCAGAGGGTCAGATCGAGGTGGATGAAGGGCTGCGGTTGGGCTACTTCTCCCAGTTTTCCGAGCTCAGCGGCGATCGGTCCATCGAGGATGTCCTCCACGATCTATTCACGCTCATCAAGACGACAGAAG
>JASLZO010000016.1:11836-13431 GCA_030754805.1 Dehalococcoidia bacterium | reverse complement strand
CGGTTCGTCCAGTACCCGATGTGGCTACTAGATCGTCTCATGTATGAACAAGGCCTATCCGCTCGGGATATCGATCGCCTCACGATGCGACCTATCCCATTCGTCACGGGGGCCGGCGTTCCCGGAACCGGTCCTGGAACGGCTACAGTGATCGGCGGCGTTCAACACGCAGCGGCAATGATCGCGTTGCGGACTCCCCTCCATCCTAGCTGGAGGTCCCCGCAAATCGTGGCCGATCCCCGGGTCCAAGAGTTCGCAGCCAGGGTCGAAGTCGAGCCCGAACACGCGGCACGAGAGGCCAGCCGGCACAACCGTGACGGTCAGTACCGCCTGATGCCGTCTAGTATCGAAGTGTCCGCGCGGGGCCAGACCTTCACCGCTTACACCGAGGTCTGCAAAGGCGATCCGTGGACCGAGGACACGTACTTCACGGATGATGAACTCAAGGAGAAGTTCCGCTCGCTCGCCCGTCCGCTCCATGCCGGGGTCGATGGTTGGCCACGGGCGGTTGAGAACGGGGTCGAGTTGGTGTTGGGGTTAGAACACGTCGCGGATGTCAGAGAGGTCACCGCCTCCCTGGAGCCAACACGAGTAGTTTGATCTTCCAGGAGCACGATGTAACAGATCGAGGGCGCGACCGTCGAATTTCCGACACCGGGAGGGTTCAGCGTGACCGCTTCCGTCGCGGGGTCTCTCTCGCATGTTTTCCCGTTCCGAGTCCTCAAGGGCGACGGAGTCAGAACCGTGTGGCACCTCCGACGCCGAACCAACCTTCTAGGGTGAGGCTAGGATCTATTACGAAAATCGCCGCCGATGGCGGCTCGGCACAGGCGATCGCTTCCTAGGGGCGGGTCGCCTCAATCAAGCGCTGTTCGGCATCCTCCATGGCCTGCGCGCGAACAAGGGCAAGCTTCGCGATCGGTGGGGCGATCAGCTCATTGATGAGAGTCGAGCCGAGGACGCCAGCGAACAGTACGGTGCTGATGGTTTCGTACTGCGGTTGCTCGACGATGAGCAAAGCGAGCCCCAGCGTTATCCCGGCCTTCGGCAGCAGCGTGAACCCAAGGTAGCGGCGGACGACTGGGGGGGCTCCCGAGACGGTAGCCCCGAGCCAGGCGCCGGAGAACTTGCCAGTCATGCGTCCCAGCGTGATGAGGGCAGCGATGACGCTGGCCGATCCCAGCGCCGCAAAGTCCAGATGCGTCCCCGCGAGGGTGAAGAAGAGGACGAAAACTAGGTCCTCGAAGTCTCGAACGAGGTCCACGAGTTGCTCGTCATGCGGGTGACGGTTGATGACCACGAAGCCGAGCACCATGTTCGCCATCACAGGTGATAAATCGAGGACGTCGGAGGCGTCGTTGAGCCCGTTCGCAAGCCCTGTCAGGGCGACGATGGCCGCGAGCATCAACCAGCGCCGCTGCCGGCGCCCTTGAAAAGAACTCGCCAAGTGGGTGACCAGAATGGCCGCACGGGCGAGCATATGCCCTTGCCGGCGCCAGCGGAAGAGCCCCATCAATCGGATAGCGACGATGGCGGCGAGCATGAGCCAATGTCGTTGCCGGCGCGCGCGAGAAAGGCCCGTTAACCAGATCACG
>JASLZO010000016.1:0-11826 GCA_030754805.1 Dehalococcoidia bacterium | reverse complement strand
CACGAGGCCTAGGACAATCGAAACGGCCACGCCTCCCGTTCCCGCCAAGAACAGCCCAGCGGTCGAGAACGAGCCATCGGTCCCGTAAAGCATCGCGATAACGCTAGCGGCGATCGCGAAGGCGATAATGGCGAGCCCATCGTCGATGGCGACGACCGCAAGGAGCGTCCGGACCAGCCGTCCACGCGTTCCGGCCTCCTCGATGAGCGCCAGCGTGGCCGCCGGCGCCGTCGCCAGCGAAATGGCTCCCGCAAGGATGCCCATCGTGACAAAGTCTTGTGTGTCGAGGTCTGGCGCGTCGAGGAGTATCGGACCGACGACGGTTACCAGAGCGATGACGAAAAGGCAGGCGAAGAGCGCCTCCATGAGGACGATGGCAGGGATGCTGCGCCCGCCTTCGCGGATTCCCGCCATTGGAAGGCTGCCGCCGATGAGGTAGGCGATGATTCCCAGCCCTATCGGCGTCACAAGGACGTTAGCATCGGCGACCGATGCCTCGGACAGGAGGCCGGAGACGGTGGGGCCCATTACGATTCCCGCGACCAGGTACCCGGTGATCATGGGAAGCTTCACCAGTCGGGCGACCTTGCCGCTGGCGAAGCCGCCGATCGCGATGACTGCGAAAACGAGGGGTAGATTCACCTCGCTACTTGACTACATCCGTCCGGTCTCGTCAATTTCGAGCCCCTGACCCCCGTCAAGGAATCAATGGCGAGCCTTGTTGGTCTGGGTTCCAGAGTTTGACCCCGAGAGCCCTTGCCTGACTCCAAACCGACTCGGTAGATTCAGACTGTCGCCGGCGGGCGTCGGCCGATCGCTTCGGGGTTCAGGAGCCGCGTCGGAAGGCCCGTATCGAGATACGCGCGGATGTTCTCGAGAGACTCGCCATAGAAAACGCGGTAGTTCTCCTCCGTCACGTAGCCGAGGTGCGGCGTCAGGACCACGTTCTCCAGACCGGTCAACGGATGTCCCGCGGGTAAAGGCTCACGGTCGAACACGTCCAGCGCCGCCCCTGCAATCCAGTTTCCTCGGAGCGCCTCCACCAACGCCGTCTCTTCCACAATCGGACCCCGTGAGGTGTTGATGAGATAACTCGTTGGCTTCATCAGCCCCAGCTCCAAGGCCCCGACGAGCCCACGCGTCCCATCGTTGAGGGGGACGTGGACGCTCAGGATGTCGGATCGTGCGAAAAGTTCGTTCTTCCCGACCGCGGTAGCGCCCATCTCCCGGGCCCGCTCTGCTGTCAGGTTTCGCGACCAGGCCAGCAGCTCTACTCGGAAGGCTTCGGCGGCCCTTGCCACGCCGGCCCCAACTCTGCCCAGCCCCATCAACCCCAGCGTCTTTCCGGCCAGGTCGACACCCATAGTCGACTGCCATCTTCCGGTCCGCATCGCTGCGTCTTCCTGCGGGACCCGTCGAGTGATGGCGAAGATCAATGCCCACGTTAGTTCCGACGTCGACCCTCCTGGTGAACCGGTCGTCGAGATGAAAATCCCCAGTCGTGTCGCCGCCTCGACATCGATGTTCACCTGCCGCGCGCCCGTCGCCGCGATCAGTCGGAGTTCCGGTAGCCGTTCCAGGGCCGAAACCGGAAGCCTCGTCCGCTCCCGCATCGACACCAGGACCTGGAACGTGCGCAATCGTTCGACCAGGGCCTCTTCTTCGTCGATTCCCGCCATGAACGATTCGATTTCCACCCCCTCGGGCAGCATCGACCAATCCGCCATCCGAAGCGCAACGCTCTGGTAGTCGTCGAGGATCGCGATCCTGACTGTCATCGAACGTGGGTTTCCTTTCGCTGCCTTACCGGCGTCGGCGACGTCGCACGGGGTTGGGCCCCGAACCTCGTTGACGTCGCCGTCTCGATTGTGGCGCTTCACCATCTTCGGCCACGTCATTGGAGGCACTGTCGTCATCCGTGGATCCATCGGGCTCGCCTTGATCTGTCCAGGGCTTCTCGGATCCTCCGAGCGCCGGCGCCGGGCCGATCATTCCCTTTCCGGCGAATACGCGTCGGATCGACCCTGCGGCGAACGTCGCCATCGCCAGGAACAGGTAGAGGCTGAGGAAACTCGCAAAGTTCGGTGGCGCGATCTCAGTGTCCTCCGCTTGGGGGATCATCACGTCGAATCCGATCGCAGAGACCAGCAAGACAGAGCCAAGGAGCGCCAACGCTACCTCGGTCACCCCTCGATTCCACGCCAGCACCGCCATCCCCAGCACGACACCCAGGATCGCCAGCGCAAGGAGCAGCGCCACCATCTGGCCCGCGGCCCCCTCGGCTGCCGCGCCCAACGACCCTGGAGGACCGACCGTCAGCCATGAAACGACGATCCCGGCGAGGAACAGCGCCAGGAACGCGTAGGCGTCTCCCCAGCTCCTGACCGAGATGACCGTGGCCAGCAGCACCGCGAGCACGGGCCCCGTGGCGATCGCGACGATCACGATCGCCGGCGTCGGGTCCGCATCGGAGGCGATCAATGAACTCAACAGGGCGCTCGTCGCAACGACTCCGAATGCCAGCCACGGATAGCTCCATCGAGGAGCCCCACGCGTCGCAAGAGTGAATCCGATCAACATCAGGAGGCCTTGTGACAGCAGGTACGGGGGGGCGGCGGAGGCGCGGCCGCCGATGATCCCGGACCAGAGGACCGCCCCAACGAGACCGGCGCCCAGCACGAGCACCGGGGCGACCTCGCGGACCGCGCTCGTATGTTTGGCTCCGGAGTCGGTGAGAAGGTCAGGGGCCACGGTGATCGATGATGGAAAGAGAAGGCGGTTGCAAGGGGCATAAGTACAATAACAGCCCATATGCTGACGAACCTCCCGGGCCTCCTGAAGATCGATCGGGAGGTTCTTTTTCTGTGCATCGGCACCGCGCTGTTGACCACCGGGCAGGGCATCGCCGTACCCATCGTTCCGCTCTACGCGGACACGTTGGGTGTGACGGTGGCGCAGGTCGGACTGGTAATAACCGCGTTCGGGTTGGCTAGGTTCCTGACCAACATGCCATCCGCCGTCCTATCGGACCGAATCGGCAGGAAGTGGGTCCTTACGGCCGGTGCGGCGATCGCGGCGGTCGGCAACGTTCTTTCGGGCTTCGCGCTGTCGCTCGAACCACTCTTGGCCTTTCGCTTCATAGCGGGCATCGGGTCCGCAGCTTTCATCACCGGCGCGGTCATCTACATATCCGACGTCAGTCAACCGACCAACCGGGGGCGGCTGATGAGCCTCTTCCAGGGCAGCTTCCTGATCGGGATCACGGCCGGACCCGCACTGGGCGGGATCGTGGCGGAGTTCTTCGGTCTCCGCGCCCCCTTCATCGCGGTTGGAATCGTGTCCGCAGCCAGCGCCGTCTGGGTCGTTCTGAAAGTTTCGGAGACCAGGTGGTTGCACCAGGAAGTGACCGCCGGATCGCCGGCAGGTTCGGAAGAGGGTCAGACAAACACGTCCAACGAAGGTGAGCGATCGCCGTGGCCTTCGACCACGATCCCGGAGTCCCGGCGACTCCACGGCTACGGGTTCATGTTCCGGCCAGATTTTGCTCTGATCTCGCTCGTGTTCGCCGGAACGTTCTTCACGCGCGGCGGCGCGATGTTCACGCTCCTCCCACTGAAGGGTTCGCGAGACCTCGGTCTGTCACCCGGCGAGATCGGCCTCCTGTTGACACTGCCCTCGGTGTTCACGTTCCTGCTCTTGCCGTTGGTCGGCGTGTTCACGGACCGGTACGGCCGGAAGAGCGCGATTGTCCCGGGCCTTCTCGTCTTCTCGGTAGCCCTGCTCGTCCTCGGCTTGAGCCCGTCCATCGTCATGTTTGGCGTCGGGATGGTCCTCTACGGAATCGCACAGGGGTTGGAGGGCCCGGCTCCCGTCGCCTATGTCTCCGACGTCAGCCCGCCAAGAGGGCAAGCGGTGGGCCAGGGGGCCGCGCGGACCCTGGGCGACCTAGCATTGCTCACCGCGCCGCCGCTGATGGGCCTGGCTTCCGATATCTGGGGCATGACGACAACCCTCATCTGGAACGGAGTGATGATGGGCATCCTAGGTCTGGCGTTCTGGTGGTTCGCAGGCGACCCCGCGCGCCGGATGGCACGCGAAGCGAGGGCAACAGCCGCATCGCGCCCACCCCCGGAGTAGCGTCTATCCGGCCCGTTCTCTCCTGAGGAGGAACGTCGTCGCGAGACGCCCTGGTTGGTCTTTCTGGGTCGACGGCAACAGGAGCTGGTCGAACGAGAAGATTTCCCACCCGCCGCCATCGATCGTATCCGCGCTCTGTGCAACCCGTTGGATCTGGTGATTCAAGCCCTCACCTTGGGCTGTACTGATGTCGTCCGGGCTCGCCGATGAAGCGGCCCCGATGTCCAGGTTGATTGTCTCCACAATGGTCGTGTATTGAAATGCCAACTGCTTCTCCCGTCGCCGGATCGAGCCTTGATCCGCCACTCGTTCCGCTTCTTGCTCTTGCTCGGGAATCGTACCCGCTCTCAACTGTCCGCCGGTTACCTGGGGGGCCGATCGTGGTTTGACGCCGAAGGTCACCGCGCCGGTCAGGTCGAGTAGTTACTCCGGCGCGGTGCGCTGCATCAGCTGGGCGAGTTCCGGAACCGTCATCGCATCGCGTATCCCCGTGATCGTGCCTGACTCCAGTACCTCTTCCGCCAACCGACGTATCGCGGCTCCCGCCGCCAGGGCGAACGCGTATCCGTAGCTCACCCGCGCCACGCCCAACTCATGAAGCAGCGCTAGCGGCGGTGTCTGGGCCCCGGCCAGGATGCTCACAGGTGCGGGTATCCCCCGAACGAGTTGGCCGATAGCGTCAGGTGACGTCGCGCCGATGAAGAAGATGCAGTCCGCCCCCGCGGCGGCATATGCCTTCCCTCGAACGATGCCCTCTTCCAGGGCTACGCCGGGGTCGTCTCGAAACGCCATGAACGAGTCGACGCGCGCGTTCACGAAGAACTCGCTGCCCAATTCGCGCTTCGTCGCCATCATGGCGTCCAGCTTCTCGAGATGTTCGGCGACCGGAATCAGCGTGAATGGTTCCCCCGGCAGGTGGGGTGCGCTGTCCTCGATGTTCATCCCCGCACAACCCGCTTCGACGTACCCACGCACCGTGTCCCCGACTTCGTGTGCCTCGCCATAGCCTCGTTCGCCGTCTCCGTTAACGGGAACGGCGACCGCCTCTGCGATGGTCCGGCTGACACTCAGCGTCTGCTCTCTCGTCAACATCTCACCGTCGGGTTGGGCTTGGCCGGCCGCGATTCCACCACTGGAGCACTGGATGGCCTGGAACCCCATCGACTCGAACAGCCGCGCGCTCAACCCGTCGTACGCGCCCGGCATGACCAGCGTCCCTGGCTGACCCACGAGGTCCCGAAGCCGGCGGCTCTGCCCGTTTGCGGTTGCCAGGATGTCTTGATCAATCGCCTGCATGGTTCATTTCCTGCCTTGGAGTAACTGAGCGGGTTTCCCGTCGCCACGAACTTCTGAAAGTATGCCCAGTTATTCTAGGCTGCAGGCTCGCTAGCTGGAGGGTTTCCCCTAGGCCCTCGAGGAGCGTCCCTGGGTGATGGGCGCGCCTCCACCTAGTCGGACCAGATGGTCGAGGCTCCGCTCCACAACGGCGACGGCATCCCCAGCCGTCGGGCAGAAGCCGTGCTCGCCAAGAACTACGGACGCTACTTGGGGCTGGGCTGACCGACCAAACGTAGGCTCGGTTGTGGTGGAGTGGTGGAGCAGAGTGATCCGATGTGGGGGTCAGCTTGCCAGCGCACTGCCCCGGGATCTACTAGGCTGGCGGGACTCTCGTTCAGTCTGCGGCGCATGGTGAGCCGAGAGGCAGGCCCAGTAATTCCAGTTCACTGATCGGAGCGATGCTCGGGGCCCAGACCTCTCTAGTGGACGACGAGCACGGGGATCTTTGCCTGGTGGGTCACGCGCGAGCTGACGCTGCCCAAGAGATAACCGGAGACTTGTCCTGCGCCCCGGCTGCCGACCGCGATCAGATCAACACCCTCGCTCTCGGCGGTTTCGAGGATTGTCGTCGCCGCATCGCCCCATTCGACTTGGCCGATCGTGCGAAGACCAACGTCGCGGATCGCTCTCTCAGCACCGGCGACGATTTCGTCTGCGGCCTGCTTAGCCTCAAGTTCCCATCGTGTGATGATCTCTTCTCCCTCGGGCACCGGGATCTCGAACTCCTCGGGTGGGACCGGCAGCGTCACGTGTGCGACGTTCAGGACGATGACCTCCACGTCCCGGCCGTCTCTCAGGAGATGGGCGAGGGCGTGTGCGGTCTCGGCGTCGTGGTCCGACCCATCCACAGCCATCAGAACCCTGACCACTCTGCCCCTCCTGGGCTTGACGCCCCGCGCGGTCTCCGTTAGATACCCTTCGCAATCGCATGTGCCCGCAAGTGGCCCCGGAGCGCGTCCACGACGATCCCACCGCAACGGAAGCAATAGAAACTGATGCGGTCCATGATTCCATCTTGGTCACGGGCCGCCTCGCCCGCACTCTTAGCCATCGAACCGACCCTGAAAACGGCCTGAAAACGGTGGCGGAGGATTCGTCCAAGGATTGATTCGTGACTGATCGCCTGCCTACGGTGGATTCAATCGCAACTGGACCGGCGACGGCGGAATGAATAGAGATACGGTCAACGTCTTTTTCCTGTGGCTGGTGCTCACGGCGCTCGGCGAGTTCGTGATTCTCGGGACCGACCTTTTCAGCTACCCGATCGTCGGCGCAGAAGAGGGGCACGTCGTCGACGACGCCTTCTTCTTCCTCACCGCTCTCGCGGTTCCGGTCGCAGCCTTCGTCCTGAGCATGCTCGGATATGCCTTCATTCGTTTCCGGGTTTCCGGACCCGATGAGGACGGACCTCCCGTCAAGATGCATCGATCATGGGCCATCTTCTGGCTCCTCTGGACCACTGGGCTCACGCTGTTCGTCATCGTTCACCCCGGTATCACGGGCATCCTCGAGATTCGCCACCTGGGGTCCGGGGAACCTGACCTGGTCGTCGAGACGGAGGGGAGCCGGTGGTACTGGACCATCAACTACCCCGACGGCGTGACAGTGAAGACATTCGAAGAGGACGCCGAGATGGTCCTCCCGGTCGACAGCCATGTGAAGTTCGAGGTCACGTCCACGGATGTCCTCCATGCCTTCTGGGTTCCGGCGTTCCGCATGAAGGTCGACGCCGTCCCGGGACTCGTAACCACGATTTCGGCAACGACCATCGGGCTTGGGAACTACCGTGACGATCCGCAATACCGTCTCCAATGCGCGGAACTGTGCGGCCTGCTGCACAACGGCATGGACGTACCCGTGAGAGTCGTCTCGGTTGCCGAGTTCGACGCCTGGTTGGCCGAGAAGGCCGTAACGGCCGCTTAGGGACGGAAAAGGACCATGAGCTTCATCTCACCGTTCCGTTTTGTCATCCGCGCGCTCGTCTTCGCGACGATCGGCTTCATCATAGGCAGCCTCTTGGCTTCGCTCATCACCGGGGCCACCGGCGAACCTGCGGAGGAACCGATGCTTGCTCTCGGCTACGCCGGAGCCCTCATCGGCTGGTTGCTCGGGATCGGGGTCTGGGATGTCTGGGCCCGCGAATGGATCGGGCTCCAACCACGGTCGTTGAACGCCCAGTCATGGCATCAGTACTTCCGCTTCTCGACCGATCACAAGGTCATCGGAACGCAGTATTTGGTGACCTTCGTCGTCGTCCTTCTCCTCGCCGGATTCTTAGCCATGGTCCTGCGGGTAGAACTTGCACAACCTGGCATCGCCTTCCTCTCGGATCAGAACTACAACACCGTTATGAGCCTCCACGGAATCATGATGATCGCCGTGGCGGTTGCCACCATCATTGGAGGTTTCGCCAACTTCGGCGTGCCGCTCTTAATCGGCGCCGACGACGTCGCGTTTCCTAGGATCAACGCGCTTAGCTATTGGATCATCCCGCCGGTCGCGATCCTCCTGTTACTGACCCCGCTCTTCGGCGGGTTTGACACTGGTTGGACCGCCTACCCACCACTCAGCACACTGGGGAGCAGCGGGACGCTGTTGTTCCTGCTCGCCTTCCTGACGTTCGGCCTCTCTTCGATCCTCGGCGGCTTGAACTTCCTGGCGACGATCGTCTTCTTGCGAGCCCCGGGGATGGGGTGGTCCCGCATGCCGATCTTCGTCTGGTCCGTCTTCTGCGCCGCGCTGATCAGCCTGACCGCAACACAGTTCGTGGCTGCGGGCCTGCTCATGGTGATGCTGGACCGGGTGGTCGGCATGGGATTCTTCGATTCCAACCGCGGCGGCGACGCCCTGCTCTTCGAGCACATCTTCTGGTTCTACTCGCATCCGGCCGTCTACATCATGATCCTGCCGGCCTTCGGGATATTGCTCGAGGTACTGAGCCACTTCGCTAGGAAACCCGTCTACGCCTACCGGTGGGTTGTCGCCTCCATGTTCTCGATCGTGCTGATCAGCTTCATCGTGTGGGCGCACCACCTCTACACAAGCGGGATGCCGGACTTCCTCCACATCCCGTTCATGGTGACGACGGAGCTGATATCGATCCCGACCGGCGTCATCTTCCTATCGGCGCTCGGCATCATCTGGCGCGGACGCCTCTGGCTTACCACGCCGATGCTGTTCGCCTTAGCAGTCGTCTTCAACTTCCTCATCGGAGGGATTACCGGAATCTTCCTGGCAGACGTGCCGACGGATATCCATCTACAGGACACGTACTTCGTCGTTGCCCACTTCCACTACACGATCATGGGCGGCGAGATCTTCGCGATCATGGCCGGTATCTACTACTGGTACCCGAAGATCACCGGCCGCATGTACAACGAGCGTCAGGGGCGGCTCCACTTCTGGTGGATGTTCATCAGTTACAACGCCACGTTCTTGCCCATGTTCTGGACCGGAGTCTGGGGCATGAACCGACGTGTCGCGGACTACACGGACAACCTTGCGGACCTGAACCTAATCATCACGGGGATCTCCTTCGTCATGGGCGCCAGCTTCCTGTTGTTCGTCTACAACATGGTGTCGTCCTCGATCCGCGGTCCCGTGGCCGAAGCGAATCCATGGCGGGCAAGAACGCTCGAGTGGCAGACCTCTTCTCCGCCGCCGGAGGAGAATTTCACCACACCGCCTCAGGTGGTCGGGGACCCATACGACTACGGCGTGCCCGATTCCGTTCATGCCGTGGTGAGCCCCTCCGGAGGCTCCAGTGATGGCCCTGCGGAAGGAGCAGATCGTGGCGCATAAGCCATCACGGCGAGACGCGACGCTTCTCGGTCTCGTAGTTTTCGGCGCTCTCATGGCCATGGAAATCATGGAACTCGTGATTGGGGTGCGTATTACCCCCGGCGCGCTCCCGCTGCTCGTGCTGCTCGTCGTCCCCGGAGCGGGAGTCATCGTCTGGTTCTTCATGCACCTCCCAGCGGTCTGGGGAGGAGAGGAGTAAGCGCGTGACCACCGAGCATGCAGTGGAGCATGGAATCCACTCGCCGGAGATGAGGGTAAAGATCAACCGTATCGGTCTCTGGCTGTTCATCCTCTCCGACGCCTTCTTCTTCGTCGCGCTGATCTCCAGCCGGTTCTACCTCCATGGAACTTATCGCCCGGATGACCTCAACCAGGCTCTAGGGCTGGGTGTTTCCATAGTCCTCCTGCTCAGCAGCCTGACCGTATATCGTGCGGAGGTTGCCGCGTCATACGGTGACCGCGCCGCAACCCAGCGGAACATCCTGTTCACCATCGGCCTTGGCCTCCTGTTCGCGGTTGGTGTCGGATACGAGTGGTACGAGGCGTTCAGCCACTTCCCACCATCCACCGGTTTCGGGACTATTTTCTTCACCCTAACCGGTGTCCATGCGACTCACGTCTTCAGCGGTCTGATCGTTCTGGGTTTCCTCTGGTGGCTCAACCGCAGGGGCAAATACTCGAGCGAGGAGACGTACTGGCCGGTCGAGGGAGCCGCTAAGTACTGGCACTTCGTCGACGTCGCCTGGGTATTGATCTACCCGACGCTCTACCTCGTTAGCTGACCCGACCCGGCTCTGCAGCACCCCGTCTTCAGGACTTGCCTGCCACTAAGTCCCCTAATGGGCTTATCAAGACGGCAAGGGAGGTGGAGAATGCGCAGCTCGGAGGTTCGTCACCGGATCGAAGCTCGCGAGTCCACCGCGCTCGTCAACAGAAACGCCTGCGTTCCCCACTAGCAAGGCGGCGTGATTCGAGTTCGGCGCTAAGGGAGTTGTTAGGCGATCAGCGACTGCTGGCGAAGTAGGCGCAATGCGCGCCCGGCGATCTGCCGAGCGCGCTCCCGCGAGATGCCCAAGACCCGCCCGGTCTCGGCGAGCGTTCGGGGCTGTTGGCCGTCCAATCCGTAGTACAGGATGACTATGCGGCGCTCCCGGTCTGGAAGTCTATCCAGCGCAGCGCCGAGGTCAGCGGCCAGGACTTTCATTACGGTCCGGTCCTCGAGGTCGCCTTGGTCCGGATCAGGGAGTGAATCACTCAACGAGCCAGCCTGATCGTCGAACTGCGCTTCGTCGAGCGACAACATGGAAACCGCGTCGTTCAGCAGTTCTTCCGTCTCTTCCGGCATGAGGCCGACCTCCGCGCCGATCTCTGCCGGAGACGCCTCCTCGCCGATGAGGGTTAGATGGCGGTCCCGAGCCCGCTCGACCCGTCGCATCGCATAGACTCGATGGGCCGGCAGCCGGATCATCCGTGCTCGGTCGGCGATCGCATGGAGAACTCCCTGGCGAATCCACCAGGTTGCATACGTGCTGAATTTGAATCCACGCCGGTAATCGAAGCGCTTAACCGCCTCTATCAGGCCGGTGTTCCCATCTTGGATCAGGTCCAGCAGCGGGAACCCTCTACCCTGGTACTTGCGCGCGATGCTGACGACCAGCCTGAGGTTACTCTCGATCAGCGTCTTCCTGGCCGACGTGGCTTGCTCTCGCACCAAATCCCACCGATCTTCGATGAAGTGGGCGTACGGTGAGAGAACTCCAACCAAATCCTCGTCACACGACTCGTGTGGGTGATTCCAGGAGCCCGTTGCAGTCATCGCCTCGAGAACCTCCTGCGGCAATAGACGTGTATCTTGAGATAGGCGGACGAGCGCGGCCTTCACCTCTTCCGCGCCAGTCTCGGTTCGCTGTGCTCCCGCCTCGACGAGCGCCTCACCTGGAACCCAGTCAATCAGGTCACGGACGCCGCGCTCGTACAGGCTCTCCGGCGAATGGGCGAGCTCCCCCAGGAGAGGCGCCGACGAAAGGATTTCACGGTAGGCGGCGATCGCAATCGTGATCGCGTCGCATGTGCCGGGATCCGACCGATTCTGAGCGGCGAAGTTCTCCTGGAGCTCGCGGAGCCGGTCGCCGGTTTCTTTCTCGATCCCGAGCTGCTCCTCCTGGGCACGGTCCAACAGTGGCGTTCGGCCAATCGCCTGGAGGTAGACGGTAGTGCTGTCTTCCATCACGACGGGGCGGTCAGTGTCGCCGGAACCTTTAGCCATCGCGCACCGCCTCCTTCCGATCCGATTATTCCCGTATGGACCGACCCTTGAAACAAGGTGCCCTGAAAAACGCCGGAATATTGTCGAAGAGACCGGTGTGGCATTCCCGCTTGGAACACCGGAGCCCGATAATACCGAGTAGCGCTCGCCCGAGCTGACGGCAAAGAGCAGCAGGAGGGAACTGATCTACCGCAGAACGTGGTGACGATTCCACACGTTCCGGAATTGTTAATCGTTCTCATGATCTTCGGGCCGGACGGCTTCCCGGGATGGCACGGGCGATC
>JASLZO010000169.1 GCA_030754805.1 Dehalococcoidia bacterium | reverse complement strand
TTTCTCGCCGACAAGCGGATTCTGGCGCTCGACATTTCGCTCATCGTCGCCGGCACCAAGTACCGCGGGCAGTTCGAGGAGCGGCTCAAGGCGATCATGAAGGAGGTGACGGAGAACCCGAACTTCATCATCTTCATCGATGAGTTGCACACGCTCGTGGGCGCCGGGTCCGCTGAGGGGTCCCTCGATGCGGCGAACATCTTGAAGCCGGCGCTGTCGCGAGGCGAGATTCGCTGTATCGGGGCGACCACCCCGGCCGAGTATCGGAAGTACATCGAGAAGGACCGGTCGCTCGAGCGCCGGTTTCAGTCCGTCAACGTTGCGCCCCCTGACGAGAGTGAGGCGCTGGAGGTGCTGCTCGGGGTGAAGGACCGCTATCAGAGTTTCCACCACGTCGAATACACGACGGAGGCGCTCGAGGCGGCGGTCTATCAATCCAGTCGCTACATCACCGAGCGGTTTTTGCCAGACAAGGCGATCGACTTGATCGACGAAGCGGGCTCTCGGGCCAAGCTGCGAGAGGCGGGTTTGAGCGAGGAATTCGGTGACATCAACCGCAACATTCGAGTGGCCGTCGAGCAGATGGAGAGCGCCGCGGCGCAGAAGGACTTCGAGAAGGCACAGTTCTTCAAGGAGCAGGAGGTCATCTCGCGCGAGAAGCTCCAGTGTGTGCGTGAGAAGTTCGACGTCAAGGCCGGGTCGCGTCCCATCGAAGTCGGCAAACAGGACATCGACCAAGTGGTGTCCACCTGGACCGGCGTGCCGTTGACCTCGATCAACCAGGACGAAAGCGACAAGCTGCTCCGAATGGAGGCCGAGCTCCACCGGCGGGTGATCAGCCAGGATCCCGCGATCTCGGCGCTGGCGCGCGCCATCCGGCGGTCTCGCGCTGGGCTCAAATCGCCGGCCCGGCCCGTGGGTAGTTTCGTGTTTCTCGGCCCGACCGGAGTCGGGAAGACCGAGCTGGCGCGCGCCCTGGCGAACTTCCTGTTCGGTAGCGATGGTGCGCTGATCCGGTTCGACATGTCCGAGTATATGGAGAAGCACTCGGTGTCGAAGCTGATCGGGTCGCCACCCGGCTACGTGGGTCATGAGGAAGGCGGCCAGCTGACCGAAAAGGTCAAGCGCAACCCGTACTCCGTCGTGTTGCTCGACGAGATCGAGAAGGCGCATCCCGACCTCTTCAATATCCTCCTGCAGGTGTTCGAAGACGGCCAGCTGACCGACGGGCTCGGAAATCGCGTCAATTTCAAGAACGCGATCATCATCATGACCTCGAACATCGGGGCCCGCTTCATTCAGAAGAAGGCCTCGTTCGGGTTCCAGCCGTCGGACATCAAGGAGGTCCAGCGCAGCGTGGCCGACATGGTCCTGGGCGAGGTCAAACGGACGTTCAATCCCGAGTTCGTGAATCGGGTCGATGAGATCATCGTGTTCGAGGCGCTCGTCGATGACGACCTGCGACGGATCACCGCGATGCTCGTCGACCAGTTGAACGCGCATCTCGTCGACCGAAAGCTCCATATCACCTTGACCGAGGACGTGATCGACTGGGTCATCGACCTGACGTGTAAAGACCGCTCCTATGGGGCGCGGCCCTTGCGCCGGGCGATTCAGCGGTACGTCGAAGACCCGCTCTCCGAAGAGCTGATTCGAGGGCGCCTACAGGGTGGCGCGATCGAGGTGTATCTCGACGGGGGTGAGCTGACCTATCGGGATGCCGAACGAACCTATACCGGCCGTCGGCTGGCGGCGAGCGTCTAATATCGAAAGAGTGTGTGTGTCAGGCGTGCATGTGGGTTGGATCACATGCGCAGGCAGGAAGATCTATGCGAACTGTACTGAATCGAGCACGGGTGTTGGCGGTCGTGGGGGTCGCCCTGGTGTGCGCCGGGACGGTTCCCGTTTCCGCCGGCGCCGGCACCGGCACCGGTGAGGCGGAGCCGCTGGTCATCGGCGGGCAAGCGCCGGCGCCGGCGCAGGCGCCCCTGCCGCCGCCTGACTCCCCTCCCTTGTTGAACCTCGTGTATCTGGAGTTTCCGAATCAGGGCAACGTGGCGGGTATCGAGTTGCAGACCTATCTCTATTACATGGAGATCGACGACAACGCCACCTTGCCGTCGCAGGGGGTCTGGACGCCGTTCGACGAGGACCTGGAGCGAGTAATGCTCGAGGACTTCCAACGTTTGTGGGACACCGGTTTCCTCAACGACCTCACGATCGAGATCGTCGACGCTCCGTTCGCGAACGGTGTCGAGGGCAAGGATGTGCACTTCCTGCTGGACGAGCGCGAGCGCGTGCGGACCGTGACCTGGGAGGGGTCCGACGAATTCGACGTTTCCAATATCGAAGAGGCGATGGAGCTGTCCGGCATCGAGCTGCGTCTCGAATCCCAGATCAGCCCGAACCTCATTCGACGGACCGAGGGCATGCTCCGGCAGATGTTCGACGAGAAGGGCTTTCAGTTCGCCGAAATCAGTCACACGATTACGCCCGTGCCCGGCGGTCCAAAGCTGGTTCAGCTCGCGTTCCAGATGGACGAAGGGCCCAAGGTGCAAATCGACGACATCGAGTTTGTCGGCAACGAGCACATGAGCGATCGATCGCTCAAACGGCAGATGAAAGACACGAAGGAGCGCTGGTGGCTCTCCTTCATCACGGGCCGTGGGACCTACAAGCCGTTCTCCTACGAGCAGGATGCCGAATTCGTGGTGGCCCATTACCTGGACAATGGCTACATCGACGCCACGGTGGGGCAGCCGGAGTTGGAATACCTGGACGTGTCGGAAGATGGCAAGTCGCGCCCCGTGCGCATTCGGATTCCCGTGACCGAGGGGGAACGGTATCGCGTCGGCACGGTGGACTTCGACGGCCAGGAGGTGGTGCGGCGCGAGGGGCTCGAGCAGATCTTTTCCGACCTGAAACCCGGGGAGTACTACTCGAACAGGACGGTGGTCGAGGCGTTGGGAGTCGCCCGGGAGGCCTATGGCGTCAACGGCTATTGGCAGATGACGGCGTACCCCGACCCCGTGCCGCGCACCGAGCCCCAACCCGAAGGGCGGCCGACGCATATCGACGGGGACCCGGTCGTGGACGTCACGATCCGATTCGAGGAAGGGGAGCAGTTTGTCGTCAACCGCATCACCTTCATCGGCAACGACACGACGCACGACGAGGTGATTCGCCGGGAGATCAACCTGGTCGAGCGTGGCGTGTTCAATACCGAAGCGCTCAGGTACAGCGTGCGCCGGCTCAACCAGCTCGGGTACTTCGAGCCGCTCGATGAGAACACCGCGATCCAGGTCGACCCGCGGCCGGGTGTCGAGAACGAGGTCGATCTGACACTCAACCTCGAAGAGGCGAATCTGAACCAGCTGTCGTTCGGCGCCGGTGCGTCGCAGTTCGACGGGTTCTTCTTGCAGCTGTCGTTCCAGACCACCAACTTCCTGGGGCGTGGCGAGTCGTTGACCCTGTCGCTCCAGAACGGCGAACGGATCAAGAGCTACAACATCGGGTTCACCGAGCCGTTCCTGTTCGGCAAGCCGATTACGGGCGGGATCAATCTGTTTCGGCGCGACATCCGTTTCATCAACCAGTTCACCCA
>JASLZO010000168.1 GCA_030754805.1 Dehalococcoidia bacterium | reverse complement strand
GCCTGCGAGTCCTCGACCTAACGAGCTATCTCGCCCAGAACTGTGCGCGCATCCTTGGTGACCTCGGCGCCGATGTAATTAAAGTCGAGCCTCCTGGTGGCGACCAGGCCCGGCTCCTCGCTCCATTCGCCGGAGGCTCGCCGGACCCTGAGCGCAGTCTCCGCTTCCTCAACGCGAACCGCAGCAAGCGTAGCGTCGTCCTCGACCTCAATTCCGATCAGGACCGGGCCCGAGTCGTGGTACTGGCCGAGCGCGTCGATATCATCGTCGAGGACTTCGAACCTGGCTACCTGGCCACCATCGGTCTGGGCTATTCGGACCTGTCGGTCGTTAATCCAGGCCTCGTGTACGTATCCATCACACCGTTCGGACAGACCGGCCCCAACGCCAGCCACGTCGGCGGCGACCTAATCTCGCAGGCCACCGGCGGAATCATGTTCGCTAACGGCGACGATACCGCCGCACCGGTTCGAGCCCCATACGAAATCGTCTCCCAGATGGCGTGCCTCCACGCCGCGTTCGGAACGCTCCTCGCCATCCGCGCGCGGGGCATGCTCGGCGGTCAGGGACAGCACGTCGACCTCTCCCGACAGGAGGCTGTCCTCTGGTCGCAGGGCAGCTACATCTCTCGCTATTCGTTGCAGGACGACATCTCTCGCCGCGAGGGCCATCACTCGGCATTCGGCGCCGTCAACACGTATCACACCAGCGACGATGGCTACGTCAACCTCTCGTGCTACAACGCCGTCCATTTCGCCCGCCTGGCGAAGGAGGTGATGGACCATCCAATTCTCTCTGACGAGATGTGGCTCGACCGGACGCTGCGGATGGAAAACCGCGAGGTGGTCGACAGCTTCGTACAGGAGTACGCGGACACCGTCACCAGAGATGACTTCGTCGACCGGGCACAAGGCATCGGCCTGCCGATCGTGCCCGTGCTGAGCCCGGCGGAGTACGTGAATCATCCGCACCCTGCCGAGCGTGGATTCTGGGAGGAGTCAACGCACCCGGTCATCGGTGACTTTAGGACCGCGGGACCCCCGTTCCACATGGAGAAGACTCCTTTCCGCCCGATGCGCCCCGCCCCACTCCTCGGTGAGCACACGGAAGAGGTCCTCAGCGAGCTCACGGCGTCTGCGCTTTCGAGCTCGACCGAACCGACTGCTGCCTCCGGATTCACCCAGAGCGTCACCAACGGCAAGAAACCGCTCGACGGCGTCCGGATCATCGACTTCACTCGCGCCTTCGCTGGCCCCATCGCCACCATGTTCCTTGGCTTCTTCGGTGCCGAGGTGATCAAGGTCGAGTCCGCCGACCTTGACGACAATCGCTCGCCTGGTCAGTCGACCTTCGCCGACCTCAATCGGAGCAAGATCAGCTGCACCATCGACGGTCGCACCGAAGAGGGCCGCACCCTGATCAAGCAGCTCGTGGCCGACGGCGGGATCGTCGTTGAAAACTTCCGACCGAGAGTCATGGAGCGGATGGGGATCGGCTACGAGGAACTCAAGAAGATTCGGCCGGACGTCATCATGCTCGCTATGCCCGGAATGGGTAACTCAGGCCCCCTCCGCGACTACTTCTGCTACGGCCAGCAGATCATGGGAGTCGCCGGCCTGACCTACCTCTGGGGTCATGCAGACGGCGCCATGGACACCCGCATCAAGATGCCGTTCGCGGATTATGTTGCCGCTATCCTCGGTGCCCTATCAGTCGTAACCGCTCTCCAATTCCGGGATCGGACCGGCGAAGGCCAGTTCATCGAACTCGCCCAGCTGGAGGGTGCGGCTCACCTACTGAACGTCGGATCGCTCGACTACATCATCAATGGTATCGCGCCGGAACCGGTCGGGAACCGTAGCGAGATCGTTGGACCCCACGGCGTTTATCCCTCGATGGGTCACGACGCCTGGTGTGCCATCGAGGTCGAAACCGACGAACAGTGGCGGGCCCTCATCGGCGCGATGGGCAACCCCGCGTGGGCATCAGACGACCGTTTTCACTCCAACGCCGGTCGCGTCGCGGCCGCCCAGGAACTGGACGAGCGACTGGCCGCTTGGACAGCCGGATACACGAACCGCCAGGTAGAACGGCTGCTGCAGAAGGTCGGCGTTCCCGCCGGTATCGTCGCCAATGGAGAGGATCTTTTTAACGACCTCCACCTCCGATCGCGGCCGGACGTCATCGCCGAAGCCGTTCACCAGGACGAGGGTCCCATAGAGCACCAGGGTATCAACGTGCACCTGTCCGCAACCCCGGGGAAGGCCGGTCCCTCACCCGCCAAAGGCCAGCACAACGACTACGTCTACCGCGAGATTCTGGGAATCGAAGCCAACCGCCAGCAAGAACTCCAGGCCACCGGCGCCCTCACATAGAACCCGGGTCTCTTAACGACGCCACCCGGCGGACGTTCCCCTCTCTGTACACGGAGAGGGGTCGGGGTGAGGTGTCCTCGCGTCAAAGGGTGAGATCGATGGCTCGCCGGCTTCGCTGATGCTCCGGTTCCAGACCTCAGTGAAACCTCCCCGTAGCCTCACCAACAGCCGCCTGGACCGAAGGCACCGAACATAGATTGTTCGCCTCGATCCCGAACACCGGGTTGAACTTACTCCGAAAATTCTCGAGAGCAATCACCGCTGCTAGCTCGACCAGCTCTTCGTCGGAGAACTCCCCGCGGAGTCGCTTGAAGAAAGCGCCCGTCACCCGTCGACGGGTGAACGTCATCCGATCGGATAATTCCAGCGCGAGCCGCTCCCTCTTGGAGAACGCGTCACTCTTCCGGTACAGGTCGAGGTCCGTCAGTTTCTCCGCCGATATGCCGCCTTGCGTCGCACCCGACGCATTGATGTCGATTCAAAACGGACACCCGTTGATGGTCGCCGCGCGAAGACACACCAATGATTTCAGCGAGCCCTCGATCAGTCCAGACGCGTTGATCCCCGCCGCCAGCGCGGTCGTCCCTTCTAGGATCGTCGGTCGGTGCGCGTACACCCCGGTCGTGTTCAGGGGCGCCCCGAACAAACGGGCCTGCCGCTCGAAGAGTTCGCGGACCTCAGGCGCCACCTCGTCCGCAGTGAGTTGCCGTACGCGTGCTGCCATCTGTTGAACGTCCTTCCCGGATTCTGTGGACCCTTCAAATTAGTCTAGCAAGCGAGTACAGCGCCGGCTCATGGACGGATAAAAACGGGTCGGCTACCATACCGCCGACCGGCCTTCTCAGCGCGTATGGCTCGCGAGGCGAACATCCGATGACATCGAACCTACCCTCTTCTCGAGACTCGCTGGTTGGACAGTCCGTTCCACGCAAGGAGGACGAGAAACTCCTTCTTGGTCAGGGTGCGTTCGTCGAGGACATAGATGTCCCGGGCATCCTCTGGGCGCATTTCGTTCGCAGCCCCCACGCCCACGCCAGAATCCTTTCTATCGACTCCACCGCTGCGCTCGCCGCGCCGGGGGTCCTCGCCGTTCTCGGGGGCCGCGATGTCCATCCTCGCTATCACACTTATCCGACCGTCCCGCTCGCCAAATACGATGCCGACCCTGCTCCGTACCAGTTGATCGCTGCGGACAAGGCCCGACACGTGGGGGAGATCGTCGCCGTCGTTGTTGCTTCGGACCGT
>JASLZO010000167.1 GCA_030754805.1 Dehalococcoidia bacterium | reverse complement strand
CGGAGAGCCCGCGGGCACCCCAAACATCATCTTTCGGTTTCACGCTGGCGTCCCGCTGAGAATGCTCGAGGACGGGGAAATCGATGCCGCGACCATCAACCCCGCGGAGTTCGACCTGCTGGAGGCCGAGGAAAGCCCGTTGTTGGACGACGTTATCTCCCGCCCACTGCTTTCCGTGCACTACATCGGGTTCAACACGGCCATGGCCCCGTTCGATGACGTGAACGTTCGGCGCGCTTTCCTCCTGGCCCTCAACCGGAAGGCCATCGTCGAGGAGACGCTCGCCGGCATCGGAGTCCTAGCGCAGGGTTTCCTGCCTCCCGACCTACCGGGTTACGACGCGGACATTGACAAAATCCAGTTCACTCCGGTGGCGGCCGTGGCCGCCCTAGAATCGTCAACCTACGGCAGCGCCGATGCTCTCCCTGAGATCACGTTCACCGCTCCCGAGATCGGCCCCGCGCTCATCCAGATGATCGCGATGTGGCGGGAGCACCTCGGTGTCTCCGTCCGTGTCAATATCGTCGCTGCGCGCAGTTACTACTACGAACTCGCAGAGCGGGTGCAGGGTCTCTACGAATACGGCTGGATCGCGGACTACCCTGATCCGCATAACTTCCTCGATGTCCTCTTCTTCTCCGAGGCTGATAACAACGTCGGCGGGTTCAGCAACGCCGCCGTGGACAACTTGCTCGCTCAGGCCAGGAGCGAAACTGACGCGGAGGAACGGTTCAGGCTGTACCGATCGGCGGAGAGAATCCTGGTCGATAACGGCGCGGGAATCCCGCTGTGGTTCGGACAAGCCCGCGTGCTTGCGAAGACCTACGTCGAAGGTTTCACGATCGGCGCTCAGGGCAACCTCGACCTCAGCAAAGTGAGCTTGAGCGACCGCTAGATTTCTGGCTCCCGGTTTCGCTGAAGGACACTCCAGGACGGCATTCGCCGAATGGCCTTTCTGCGTTGACACTCAGATACGGCGCCGCCTAGAATTACCCGCCTTTTCGAGGTCGCAAAGGGGGGATGGTAACTGTGGGGACCCGTGCTTTCATTCTCATCGAAACTTCGGTCGGGAAAACCCAGGAAGTTGTCACGGCATTAAGGGCCGTTTCTGAGATCAACTCGGTGGATGCCGTAACCGGTCCATATGACGTGATCACAATCATCGAGGCCCCAGACCTCAACACTGTCGGTAACGTCGTTACGTCCAGTATCCACACGATCAATGGCGTACTTCGGACCGTTACCTGCCTGGCGGTCAACCTGAGCTGATCCGACTCTCGCCGGGCTGATTCCCGGCCGCTCCGAGGAATAACGGACGCGGGGAGGCTTCGATGGACTTTCAGTTTTCGCCCGAGGACGAGACGTTTCGGAAAGAAGTTCGCGACTTCGTTCGCGCCGAGTGGGACCCGAAAGGGTATGACACCATCGGAGCCACGATAGCCTCCTATGACCTTCACACGGAGGAGGCGATCGAACTCGTCAAGGAGTGGCAGCAGAAGCTGGCCGCGAAGGGCTGGTGGACCTTCCACTGGCCGACCGAGTTCGGCGGGACGGGTGCCGCGATCAGCCGGCAACTCGTATACCGCGAAGAGATGTCCTACTGGGGCGCCCCTTCCACTGGCGCGAGCGACCTCGTCAGCCCCGTGCTCATGTTCCACGGCAACGAGTGGCATAAGCAGGAACTACTCCCCCACTACGCCACCGCCGAGATCGAGTTCTGCCGGTTGCTCTCGGAACCGGGATCGGGTTCCGACCTCGCCTCCGTCACAACGAAAGCCATCAGGGACGGCGACGATTTCGTCGTGTCTGGCCAGAAAATCTGGACCAGCATGGCCGAGATGGCGGACTACGGCCAGGCCATCGTCCGTACGGACCCGGATGCCGTTAAGCACCGGGGGTTGACGTATCTGATCATCGACATGAAGTCACCTGGAATCGTGTTGCGACCGATCAACGACATGCTCGGCCAACGACGCTGGAGTGAGGTCTTCTTCGACGAGGTCCGGGTACCCGCACGCAACATGGTGGGCGAGTTGAACCGCGGCTGGTACGCCACGATGACCCATCTCAGCTTCGAGCGATCAAACATCGGCGGGCCTGCCCGTATGCTCCGCTTCCTAGAGGAATTCACTGATTGGGCCAGAACAGAGAAGGTGAACGGCACGCCGCTCCTCGACGACATCCGCCTTCGGCACAAGCTCGCCGACTACCGCCTCCAGGTCGAAGTGGCAAGGATGATTTCGTACCGAGTCGCCTGGATGCAGACGCGTGGCGAGATACCGGTCAAAGAGTCATCGATGACGAAGAACTGGGGAGATGTCCTTCACCAGGGCATCTACCGGGGTCTCGCCTCCTTGCTTACCGACTCTGGACTGCTCCGGCCCGAGGATCCAAAAGCCCCGGCGAACCGCTTCCTCGGCGTCAACGCCTTCCTCAGCACCGGGCTGAGCATCGGTGGCGGCACGAGGGAGATCCAAAAGAACATCATCGCCCAGCGAGCGCTCGGACTGCCACGGTAGTTCTTCGGTTCAATTCCCAATCAACGGCTGGGGGGGTAGGTCATGGATTTTCGACTTTCGACCGAGGATGAGGCATTCCGTGGAGAGGTCCGCGAGTTCGTCCAGCGCGAATGGGACGATCACGGGTATGACCTCGTCAGCACGTTCAACACCTCGTATCACCTGGACGACGAGGATGCTCTGGCACTTCAACACGACTTCGAGAAGAAGCTCGTCACGAAGGGTTGGTGGACCATGCACTGGCCGACCGAGTTTGGTGGCCAAGCCGCCTCGGTCGAGCGGCAACTCGTGTACCGCGAAGAGATGGCGTACCAGGGGGCACCATCGTCGATGGGGGGTGGACTCGTGGCCCCGTTGCTATGGCTCCATGGAACGAAGAAGCAGCGGAACCAATTCCTCCCACAGTTGGCCAATGCCGACTTGGAGTTCGCGCAGGGATTCAGCGAGCCGAACGCGGGGTCCGACCTCGCCAGTCTTCAGACACGCGCGGTAAAGGACGGAGACGACTTCGTCTTCAACGGCCAGAAAATCTGGACCTCCACGGCTCACCATCCGCTCGCACGGTGGGGACACATGCTCGTGCGGACCGACCCGGATGCCGTCAAACACCGTGGCATCTCGTACTTCTTCATCGACATGCACAGCCCGGGAATCTCCCTACGGCCGCTCTACGACATGCTCGGCCGTCGCCGGTGGAGTGAGTGGTTCCTGGAAGATGTCCGCGTCCCTGCCGAGAACCTAATCGGTGAGTTGAACCGCGGCTGGTACGCCGCGATGACGACGCTGAGTTTCGAGCGAGGCTCCGTCGATGTCCCTGCAAGCCTCCTGCGCGGCCTCGAGATCATCACCGACTACCTGAGGAAAACTCGCATCGACGGGAAACGCATGACCGACGACCCACTCGTCAAGTACGCGCTGGCGGATCTTCGGATCGATATGGAAATCGGTCGAATGCTTGCGTACCGGGTCGCCTGGCTCCAGGCAAAGGGCGAAGTCCCGGATATGGAGCCGTCCATGGCTCGGGTGTGGGCGGGTGAGGCAACCCAGCGCGTCTACCGGGTCGGGGCAAAGCTGATGCGCGACTTGGGAACCGTGGTTCCGGGCGGACC
>JASLZO010000166.1 GCA_030754805.1 Dehalococcoidia bacterium | reverse complement strand
AGGCCAGAGGACCTTGCTCTCGAAGTAGACGGCCTTCAGGAACTGGTCGGTGTAGGCCGTCCGGTAGTCAACGGGGCCGGGCAACGCGTCGAACTTCAGAAGCTGCTCGTAGAAGGATTTCCACTGGCTGTCGGTCATCCAGCCGAGGCCGTTGCTCTGCGTGAGAGAGGATTCGGCGTCCTCGAGCTCGGTCAGCAGCATGAAACGCATGTGTTCGCGATCTTCTTTCTCGGCGTACTTCATCACGATGTCGAGCGTCTCCTCGGTGTTCTCGAGGGCGAACTCGAGGCCCTTCATCGTCGCCTTGACGAACTTGGCCGCGGTGTCCGGGTCGTCGTCGATCAGGTCCTGTCGAGTGATGTATGTCAACCCCAAAGTGGGCACGCCGTAGTCGGCGGCGTCGAACACCGTGACGTCGAATCCGAGACCTCGCAAGGTGTCCGGCTCGTTGGATTTGAAGACGGCCAGGAGATCGACCTGTCCCTCTGTCAACACCCGCGGATCGAAGCCGACCCTGACCTCTTTGATCTTGGACCGGTCGACTCCCGTAGCCTCCAGTATCGCCAGATAGTCGGGGGGCACGCTGATCTTGTAGCCGAATGTCGCGCCCTCCCAATCTTTGGGCGCCCCGATGCCCGACTCGCCAAGCGACACGAACGCCTGCTGTCCCGACTGGCCGAACAGAGCGATCGCCACGATCGGCAACTTGGGGTCGGCCCTGCGTTTGAGCACCGAATTCGCGTCGGCCGTGGTGAAGTCCACGTCGCCGGACATCAGCAGGTTCAGGTGCTCGCCTGTTGAGTGCCTGATGTCAACCGTCAGGCCTTCATCTTCGAAGTACCCCTCTTCCTGGGCCACGTAGGCGGCCACGAACGGCAGGTTGGCCTGAGGCTTGAATCCGGCCATGAACGTGACGGTCTTGGCCGGTCCGTCGTCTCCGGAGCAGCCGACCGCTGCGGACATGGCTGCGATAAGTAAAATAAGCGCGGACCATATGTATCTCTTGTTCATTGCTCTCAACCTTCGATTCTCCGAATATTAACCGCGTCGGCTTTCACAGGCGTCACACTAAGAACGACGACTCATGCCAAAACAGCGCCTTTTTCTCCGCCAGCGACACCGCGACGGTTAACCCGATGCCGATCACGGCCAGCGTGACGATCGCCCCGAAGAGCGTGACCATGTCGAGATTGCTGTGGGCGACGATGATCACGCTGCCCAACCCGCGGTCCGCGCTGAACCACTCGCCGACGACAGCGCCGATAACGGCCAGCGGTACGGAAACCCGGAACGCGGAGAACAGGTACGGCATCGAACTCGGCACACGAAGCGTGACGAAAATCTCTCGTCGCGAGGCGTTGACCGACCGCAGGAAGTCCATCGCCCCCGGGTCGACGGAGCGAAACCCCGTGATGCCGTTGACCAACACCGGGAAGAACGTGATAAGCGCCGTGATCAGGATCTTGGGCATCACCCCGAAGCCGAACCAGATAACGAACAGAGGAGCCACCGCGACGACAGGCGTGACCTTCACCAGGATGGCCAGCGGAAGCAGACTGCGTTCCAAGACCCGAGAGTGGGCCATCAGCACGGCGCCGGTGAGCGCCACGCTCGAGCCAAGCGCGAAGCCCGCGAGGGCCTCGCTCAAGGTCACGGCGCCTTCTCGTACGAACATCAGAGGGTCTTCCACCAACCCCCGGATGACGTCCGACGGCGCGGGGACCAGGTAGATCGGCACTTCCCGGACCTGCACCCAGACCTCCCAGACAGCGGCCACGACGAACAGCGCAACGAGCGGAGGAACGACGTACGCTAACCAAATCGGCAGCGCCCGATCGGCTCGTCTGGACTCATTGGCAGCGGTGAGGGGCCGGTCAGTCCGCGGTCTATCCATCCCCGCCTCCGGGCAACAGAAGATCGTGCAACTGCTCGGAGTAGTTCAGAAACGCCCGACTCCGCTCCATCAACTCGGTCCGGGGTCTAGGCAGATCGATGGGGACGATGCTTCTGACATGTCCCGGCCGCCCGGTCAGAACCGCGACGCGGTCCGACAGCACGATCGCCTCGGGGATGCTGTGAGTCACGAAGACCACCGTCTTCTGATCTTCATCCCAGATTCGCAACAGCTCGTATCGCATCGTGGCTCGCGTGATTTCGTCCAGCGCGCCGAACGGTTCGTCCATCAGCAGCAGCGACGGATCGGACACCAGCGCCCGCGCCAGCGCCACCCTCTGCTGCATTCCGCCCGAAAGCTGGGACGGGTAGTAGTGTCCGAATCGGTCCAATCCCACGACGTTCAACAGGTCCTCCACCGAGCGGCCCGAGTCGCCGCCATTGGTTCGGTTGACCTCCAGGGGCAAGCGAATGTTGTCGGAAGCGGAACGCCACGGCAGCAGCGACGGCTCTTGGAACACGAACCCGAGCTCCTTCTCAGCCTGCGCTTCGGCGGGCGTTTGCTCCCCCACCGTGACGCTGCCGAATGTCGGTTCGAGCAGTCCGCCGATAATCCTGAGCAGCGTGGACTTGCCGCACCCGCTGGGACCGAGCAGGCACACGAATTCGCCCCGAGCCACATCCAACGTTACGTCGTCCAGTGCCACCAGCGTGTCCGTTCCCGTGCTGAAGCTCTTGGAGACGTCGGCGAGTCGGACGTGTGGGCTGGTTTTCGAACACTTCTTCATGAGTCGTTTTTTCGATGTGGAGTCAACGCGCGGGCGACGTGCCGTGGTCTTGCGACGACCCTTCGACAAGGCTCAGGGTGAACGGTTTTGAGAAACGCTTCGTTCGTGGTGAACCTGTCGAACCCCTCGGCTGCTCCCTCAGCGTTGTTTGCTACAATCCAGGTCACATTCGCGTTGCAGCTCAATCCGTTTGGGCTCCATTCGGAAAACATATGGTATTGCATCGTGCAAGTTGATAGTATTATACTATCAACCGCCCGGTGTCAATGCTCCGACGAGTTATTCTCGGTTCGGGAGGATGGGAAATGGCCAAAGCCTATATTCAACCTGGACCGGTCGCTCGGGCACTGGAGCTCGTGGGAGAGCGGTGGACGATCTTGATCCTCCAGGAACTCCTGCGAGGAAGGAACCGATTCGCTCAGCTAAAGGAATCGGTGGGCGGCATCGCTCCGAACGTGCTCTCGGACAGGCTGAAGACCCTTGAGGACTACGAGGTCGTCGAGCGCAGGTTCTACAGCGATCATCCCCCGCGAGCCGAATATCGACTGACGAAGAAAGGGCACGAACTCGGCATCGTCGCCGGCGCGCTGGCCGTGTGGGGCGCGAAGTACCTGTCGGACGACATCGTGCTCGCCCACACCGAGTGCGGCTCGGGGATGAATGTCATCTACTACTGTCCCACCTGCGAGACGAGCGTGAAGGGATCAGGAGTCAGGCTCGAAGCCCACGACGAATCTTGGGTTGCGGACGCCTCGGAGTGACGTAACGGTCCGTGTAAGTTGATGCGCAATCGGGCTGTCATGCTCGGGCAATCAAAAAGGCGGCTGCTCTGTCAAGGGCGGAGTGAAAGTGTACCAGTGGGGCGGAGTAAAACTGTACCACCGAGCGCCGCAGGTTGAGCGTCAATGTCTGCGGTGCGTAAGAGCCGGCGCTAGGCGGTTGCCAGAGGTTGGTTGGAC
>JASLZO010000165.1 GCA_030754805.1 Dehalococcoidia bacterium | reverse complement strand
CCTGGGTTCACATCCTCGTCAGGACCGACCCCGATGCGCCGAAACACAGGGGAATAACGTATCTCCTGGCGCCGCTCATGGACGATCGGGGCGAATACTTGCCGGGCGTCAGGGTTCGGACCGTGCTGAATGCGATCGGCCGACACCGGTGGGACGAGTTATTTCTCGATAATGTGCGAGTCCCAGCGCGTAACGTGATTGGCGAAGAAAACCGTGGCTGGTACGCCGCCATGACAACGCTCAGCTTCGAACGCTCGAATATCCAAGGCCCCGCGGGGTTGACCCGCCTGATCGAGCACTACATCGAATTTTGCCGCGATCAGAAGGGACGAGGTTTCGACACCCCGTTCGACTCACCCGTATTCAGGCATCGCGTGGCCGACCTTCGAGCCAGGATCGAGGCTATGCGCATGCTCTCGTATCGAATCGCATGGATGCAAAGTCAGGGACTCGTCCCTCAAAAGGAAGCATCGATGACGAAGTTCTGGGGCGACGACCTCGACCAGCAGACGTACAGGACACTTTCACGTGGACTTCAGGGATTTGGTGAGCTGCTTCCTTCGAGTCGATACCCGGTGCCGTACGATGGATTCTTGAATTCTCGCGCGTTCATGACGGGCACGCTCAGCATCTCTGGCGGCACGACTGAAATCCAGAAAAACATCATCGCGCAACACGGCCTCGGCCTACCCAGATAGAGATCGCCCTTTCTTCCGGCATCTTCATATTCTCTTCAAACTCCGGCCTTATAACTAAGCCATCACAGAGCACCGCTCACGGTGCGAGGAGGTCTCAGCGATGGGGAAGAAGTGGTTGGTTATTCCGGCGCTCATGGTGGCGCTGGTCGGTTTGATGGGCGGCGCAGCGTTGGCACAGACGGAGGACCCTCAAGGAACCTCACCGGTGAAGAGTTTGATCGCTCGGGTCGCTGAAAAACTGGGACTCAGCGAATCCACGGTGCAAGATGCGTTCGACGAGTCACGCCAGGAGATGCAGGACGAGATGATCGATCGCAAACTCAACCGGCTGGTCGAGAACGGGGCGCTCACGCAGGAAGAGGCGAATGATTACGGGGACTGGCTCGATGCCCGGCCCGACATCGGCCCAAAGATCGGCGCGTTCGGCGGCTTCGAAGGTCGACGTCACGGACGCATGCATGGTAGGCGCGGAGGCCCACGAGGCGGCTACGGAACTCCTGCTCCGGCGCCGGAGACCGAAGGCACCGCAGCGTAGGAACCAGGTGATGACGGATGGAGGCGGTCGGCCGACCGCCTCCATCCGTTTCGTTGCACACTGACTCGTAGCGGATAGTCGCACATCTGACCGCGGGAGAATGCGTGTGGGAAGCACCGTTTTGGTGGTCGAGGACGATCCGGATACCGTCGAATTGGTCGGCATGTATCTCCGGAGGGATGGGCACAAGGTACTCGCAGAGCGTGATGGACGGGATGGACTCAAGGTCGCGGTCGAATCGAAGCCGGACCTGTTGGTCCTTGACCTGATGCTGCCGGGGATGGATGGGATCGAGGTCTGCCGAGCCGTTCGTCGGCAGTCGGACATGCCGATCTTGATGCTGACGGCTCGTGCCGAAGAGCAGGATCGGCTGATTGGTCTCGACCTGGGAGCCGATGACTATGTGACGAAGCCGTTCAGTCCCCGAGAATTGGCCGCCCGCGTTCGCGCCGTGCTGCGACGTTCCCGTTCCTCAGAAGCCGTCCAGGAGGGGCCCGACGAAATCGTCTACCGGGACATCATGGCCGACCTCAGGGGCCGAGTAATCACCGTTGCCGGTGCCTCACCTCAGATGACTCCTACCGAATTCGAGTTACTGACGCTCTTGATGAGGACGCCCGGAAGGGTTTTCTCGCGAGAAGAAATCATCGACCGTGTTTTCGGGGATGACTTCGCTGGGTTTGATCGCACCGTCGACGCTCATATCTCCGCAGTACGTCGCAAACTCGGGTTTCGAAAGGAATATCTCCGGACGGTCTACGGAATCGGATACAGGTTCGGCGATGCGTAACTGGGTTTCGAGTCTTCAGGTCCGGCTGATGGCAGGTTTCGTTCTTGCGCTGACGCTCAGCCTTGCTGGCGTCAGCCTCTACACGAGCGCGGAGGCCCAGCGCCAGGTTGACCGGTTCGAGCAAGAGGCGAATCAGGCCAGAGCCGAACGGATCCAGACACTCGTATCGCGCTATCAAACATCGCGCCAGGGGGCCGTGGGAGGACTCCAACCTGCAATCGAACAGGCGGGTCGACTCTATGGACTGCATATCGTTGTTAGAGACGCAGCGGGAGAGGTGATTGGCGACTCGCACCACGAGCGATTCCAACGGACGTCCGGAGACAGCCGCCCGCCACCAGGCCGCCGGCCGTGGGGTTTCCCAATCAATCAGGGCGGTCGAGAGATCACGGCCGTCTCGCTCGAGGCTTCGGACCTGGGCGACGGACCCCTCGAACCGCCGCCGTCTCGTATCTCAGCTGCTTTGAACCGCTCGCTCCTCTTCTCCGGATTCGCGGCCGGTGCCGCGGGCATCCTTCTTGTGTCGTTGGTCTCAAGGCAGGCGTTGATCCCGGTCACCACGCTTACCGCGGCCGCACGACGGCTGGGAAGAGGAGATCTCAAACAACGAGTCCAATCTGGTGGCTCGGGCGAAGTCGGAGAGCTTGCGCGAACGTTCAATTCGATGGCCTCCGACCTGGAGCGTGCGGAAGAACAGCGAAAAACCATGGTGGCCGACGTTGCTCACGAACTCCGTACCCCACTTACGAATATCCAGGGTTACCTGGAGGCAATGCAGGATGGCCTGGTCGAACCCGGCCCTGAGGCAATCAGCACGGTTCATGCTCAGGTGCTGCATCTTGCTCGCCTCGTCGAAGACTTGAGACTCATCGCGTCCGCAGAAGCGGGCACCTTGAGCCTCGATCGGAACCCGGAATCGATCGAAGAACTTGTTCGAACTTCCGTCGAAGGGTTCCGTGCCCGCGCCGACGCGTCTCGCGTTGGCTTGACGCTGGAACTGACTCAGAGCTTCGCGCCCCTCGACGTGGACCGCACACGGATTATGCAGGTGATTGGAACCCTTCTGGACAATGCGCTCACTCACACCGGTGAAGGAGGAAGCATCTCCGTCTCTGTCGACGCGGGACCGGTGAACGGAGATGTCCGCGTCTCGGTCGAGGACTCCGGTGAAGGGATGGCTCCAGAAGTCCTGGGCCAGGTGTTCGAACGTTTCTATCGCGCCGATGCCTCGCGGGCACGCTCGACGGGTGGCGCGGGGCTCGGACTGACGATCGCCCGGCGGTTGGTCGAGGCCCATGGAGGGACGATAAGCGCGACGAGCACCCTGGAAGTCGGCAGCCGGTTCGAGTTCGATCTCCCGTTCTCACCGATACACAAACGAACGACAGAAGGGCCGGAGGAGTCATGAGCGGGCTTTTGGATTCTTTGAAGGTGCTCAAAGTCTGGCAGGTCGCCGTACTTGCCCTGGTACTGGCTGGCGGCGGCGGCGGCGCGTACATGTTGATGTCACCGGAAACTGCCTCCGGAACCCCCGGATTGGGTGCCGATCAACAACTCGTAGCCGTTCAGATCGGTGACCTCCGGAACGAGGTGTCGACCAACGGAAGTGTGGTGTTTCCAAATACCG
>JASLZO010000164.1 GCA_030754805.1 Dehalococcoidia bacterium | reverse complement strand
GTGGCGTCTGCAACATATGCCGGCCCTCGGCCACCAGATGGGGCGTTCGAGGCATCGGTCGTGGCCATGGCGGAAGCCCGTGGCATGATCGATGCCCTGGATGGAGAGCTTCGTCTCGTCCTGACGGCAGATGGCATTGAACAGGCATTTGCAGACGGTGTGCGAGGAGTGATTTTCGACTTTCAGGATACGACACCTTTCGGCAGTGACATCGACAGGATCGACCTGTTCTACAACCTGGGGCTACGGGTGGTTCAGCTTACATATAACCTCCGGAATCTCGTCGGTGACGGTTGCACGGAGCGATACAAGACCGGGCTGACCTATTTCGGCCTATCCGTTGTGGAGAAACTAAACGAGAAACGGATGGCGGTCGACGTCAGCCATTGTAGCGAGCAGGTAGGCTGGGACGCGCTGGACGCTTCCACGTCCCCGATAATTGTGTCGCATTCGGCCAGCAACGCCGTCTGCTACCACGATCGTGGTAAGGGCGACGACCTTGCCCGGGCCATCGCGGAACGGGGTGGATTCTTTGGCGTGGCCGCCATCGGCGGCTTTGTTCGAGGAGGGCCGGGCGCGACCCTCGACGACTTCGTCGACCACGTCGAGCACCTGGTGGACGTAATGGGTATCGACCACGTGGGTATCGGCTCCGACAAGTGCGGCCAGGGCCCCGGAACCGAATCCAACTACGAGTTCCCGGAGGACATGGGCCCTTTCGAGACATCATTCCTGTATAGTGAGGACCCGGAGCCGCAAGGAACCCCAGACGGCTTTCCGTGGATGGGATTCCGGGCCGAACACAGGCTCAGCAACGACCATCGTATCCTGGACTTCGACCAGTTCACGGACTGGCCCAACATCACAATCAAGCTTGCGGAGCGAGGATTTTCAGAGGATGAGCTTCGCAAGTTGCTGGGCCAGAACTATGTCAGGGTTTTTCGAGACATCGTGGGTTAGGCAATCCCGTAGAACGATAATTTCGGTCCTGTAAAGTCATGAATCAGGAGGCACAAACAGATGGCAGAGTATAAGGCGGCGGTGATCGGACTGGGGCGAATGGGAAGCACATTCGATGACGAGATGGAGTCGGGTGGTACGTTGTTCAAGCCGTATTGCCACGGACCAACCTACTACTATTCGGACCGCGTCGAACTTGTCGGGGGCGCGGACCTCCACGATGGACAGCGCGCAATATTCGGGGAGCGCTGGGGTCTGTCCTCGGATCACATGTACAGCGACTACCGCGAGATGATCGAGAAAGAAAAGCCGGATATCGTCAGTGTCTGCACCACCCCGAGGCACAGGTCCTCGATCGTGCAAGACCTGGTCAAGGGCGGAGTGAAGGCCATCTGGGCAGAGAAGCCCATCACCCTGACCCTCGAGGCAGCCGACGAGATGGTCGGCGCGGCCCGAGACGGTGGCGTTGCCCTGGCAATCAACTGCGCGCGACGCTGGATGCACGGCTACAGCGAGGCACGAGCCATCATCGAGTCTGGTGATCTGGGCGACGTGCTCCAGGTCACCGCCCATTTCCCGTGTGGCCTGTCCAGCAATGGTAGCCACCTGATCGACACGATTCGCTACCTGGCCGGCGGCGACGTCAAATGGGTTTTCGGCGAGATGGAGTCGGATGAGGCCGCGGCTGGCGACATCGACCCTTATGGCAACGGCTACCTTGCCTTCGACAACGGCGCCAGGGCGTTCCTGCGGAGTATGTACAGCGGCGAGCCGGGCCCTCATCAGTTCATAGTGCTCTGCGAGAAAGGAACCATAGTCTGCGACGAGGGACCGGCGCGCTTTGAACTGACCAAGGCCGGCACCGAGGCGCCCTACGGCGAAAACTTCCACGGCGGCACACCGAAGTTGGCAGGGGCGATGCCGGCTACCTATCCCCTGCCCGTGCCTCCACAGATCGAGGGCACCGGGATCACGATACTGAACGACCTGATCGAGGCGATGGAAACGGGACGACCGCCCCGCTGCTCCGGAGAGGATGGGCTGAAGGCGCTCGAGATCGGCATAGCGGTTCGCGAGTCGCACCGGCGCGGCGGCGTCAAGGTCGACCTCCCACTGGAGGACCGCTCTTTGAGGATCATGTCTGCTGAGACTATTGGCGATGACATTCCGAAGCGCGTACGCCGTGAGGAGGGTTCGCTACCGATGCCCGGCCAGAGGGTTTCCTCCACTCAGCACCGTTCATTCTCGGCATAAAGGGATTCCTTTCGGCAGGCTCAGGGTGAGCGGGACGAGGTTGGATTCACGTTCGTGGTGAGCCTGTCGAACCACCGGGCCCTTCGTCTACGAGCGGCGGAGGGCTTGGCCGGTCATTGAGCCGGTGCATCGCTCGGAGTCGACGGCTATTGTGCCGTTGACCAGGACGTAGGGGATGCCCACCGGGTACTGCGCAGGGTCGTCGTAAGTCGCTGTATCGATGACGCGGTCGGCTTCGAAGACGACCACATCCGCCGCATATCCCTGCGCAATACGCCCGCGGTCCTTCAGACCGAAACGACGCGCCGGGTTGTCCGCCATGCGCTGAACCATCGCCTCCACTGACACGACCGGGTGCTTGCGTTGCAGCCTGCCCAGGAGCCTAGGGAACGTCCCGTAGGCACGGGGATGCGGCCTGGAATGCGCGGATATTGAGTCGCTGCCGACCATATAGTCGTCCCGCGATAAAAGATCGACCGCATCACGGGAAACCTGCTCCCAGCCAGCCAGATCGGCGGGTGGCGCCTGTAGGAACCCCACCGTGAGCTTCTCCTCCAGCAGCAGATCGCAGATCATCTCACCGGCGGACACTCCTCGATTCCGGGCCGCGTGAGAGATGGACCTGCCCTCCAAGTTACGGTTCCGCTTCGAGGGCACGTGGGTAAGAATGCCACTGTCGTTATCGACGATTTCGGCATGATTTTCGTCGATATAGGCTGCAATGCTGCGTCGGCTTTCCGGGTCTTGCAGCCTCTCCAGGATGGCTTCTGGGCCGCCCTCGTTGGTCTCGGGGGGCAGGAACATCATGGGGTACCCAGAACCCGTGGGATACGGATACAACTCCAGAGTGCAGTCGACCCCCTCAGCCTTGGCGCAGTCGATCTCCTCCATCAGTTCCGCGGTCTGTCCGGCATTCTCGACGGCCGTCCGGAAGTGGGAGAAGTGGACGTTCACGCCTGACCGTCGTCCTATCTCAAGAGCCTCAGTGACGCCGCCGCCACCGAAACCCCGCTCAGGATGGACGTTGCGAAGGTGGGTGATGTATGCCCCGTCGTATTGGGCAACAACCTTGCACAGCTCTATCAGTTCGTCTGTGTCGCTCCATGAGTTGGGAAAATAGGACATCCCAGTGGAGAGGCCTATTGCGCCCTGCTCCATGCCCTCGGCGACGATCGTCTTCGCCGTTTCCAACGCGTCGCCCGTGAGCGGACGATCGTGGAATCCGACCGCTCCAATTCGCACGGGACCGTGGGGCACCGGATAGGCGACGTTGATGGCGGTGCGATTGTGATAGTTGCCGAGGAACGCGTCGACGCTGCCCGTCACGATGTCCTCCGGCGGCAGGCCGTATATGCCCGAGAGGTACTGGCGGTACGTGAGGTAGTCTTCATGCGACAGCGGCGCATACGAAAGACCGTCCTGACCTAGGATCTCGGTC
>JASLZO010000163.1 GCA_030754805.1 Dehalococcoidia bacterium | reverse complement strand
CTCAGAGCCGCTGGCGACGACTCAACGGCTCCGAGCTCCTCAACGATGTCGTCGGAGGTGTCCGATTCGAGGACGGAGTCAGGAGTACGCCCGAACAAGCTCAAGTCGAGGACGCCGCCTGAGCTTCATACACAACATTTGACGATAGCTCCCGACCGAGCACGCGAGGCATGACAACGGGCTCTGAGCATGTGACACACGGGAAAAATGCGTGGTGGCTGTTCGGGCCAGGTCTTTGGGCGGGGGAACTGCCGGAGGAATGCGAACAGCACTACCAGGTCTGGAAGCGCGCTCTCGAAGAGTGGATCCAACGTAAGGAGACGGGACGCCTCGACGCAGAGGCGCAGCGTACATTGATCTCCGAGGTCGCTCAAAGCCTACCGATGCAGGGCATTGGCGAGGTACGAGTCGTCTCAGCCACATTCTTGGGCATCGCTCGGCAGTTGCTCGACTCTCCAAACGAACGGAACGCCTTCCTCGACTACGTTCAGCACGGATGGGCGACCTCGGCAGTCAACGAGAGCCTTTCGGAAGCTGGACTCAAACTCTGGGTGGAAGTGGACCGCGACACCGAGGAAGAAGTCGAGGGTGACGATCAGCACCGGCACTTCGCCGCCTTCGGCCATGAGATCGCGACGCCTCCCGAAGGAGACGAAATGCTGACGGTGAAACAGGCATGCGCCGAATTGGGTATCACGGTCCCAGCGTTCCACAACCACGTGCAGCGCAAACGTGGGACGCCTGGGGCGGTCCCGGTGATCAAGTTACGAGGTCGCTACATGCTCTATCGAAGGGAGTTCGAGGCGTGGAAGCGTGCGCACTACAGCCCTGAATTCGCTCCAAAGAGACGTCCAGGCAGGCCAAGAAAGAAATGACACCAGCGAAATGCAACGGCGCGCGGAGCCATGCCGCCCACGAGACCACCAACGCCCAATAGCTCTGTCGCACAAGAATGAAGAAGGCCACCAGGGCCACAAGGATCGGCCATGCCACGATACCGCTCACGGCGCCGGCAAGTAACTGCCTTCGAAACGCCCCCATCGACGCTCCGCATCCGGCGCCTGCTACGAAGCCGACGCTAGACACGAAGAACAGGGCATATGCGCTGGCGACCAACGACATCTCGTCACCACTGCCCATGGCCAAAAGCCACAACACGCATCCAGGGGCCCCGGTTGTCACGAGGCCACCGGTCGCGGCCATGACGACGCGTCTTCTCCGGGTCGGCGTTGGCTTAGCGAGCTGGCCGAATCGCCTTACCATGCCTCAGATTCTCCGCGGTATTGCATATGTCACACTGCCGATATCAAAGGCTATGACACACCGTTGATAGCAGGGATTATGTCACACCGTGCGGGTGTCGCAGCGCCATTGACGCATTTGGTGTGCGTTGCGGGTCCGTTTCGGATAGTCTCACGGGAAATAGCCGTGCGACTCGGTTTCGCGCCGGTCATCTGGGACAGCTCGGTTCGTACCTGTTACTCGAGAAAGCGCGATCAACTTAGATCGATCGATCACCATCCAAGGAACGCGAACGTGCCGGTGTGGCGCCTGCTCGGGTGGGCACCACCTGGCTTGGCTCCAGCGAGCGTGGAGCGTGCTGCTGGTCATGCCGATGGTGTTGGCTTCGTGCGGGGAGGACGACCCGGAGTTGTGGGTCTCGGCTCGGACGATCGAGTTCCGAAACGGGCTTTGGTCCGCCCAGCTCGTTGTCATGAACCAAGGCGGACGGACCATGGAGGGACGGATCGACTCGACCGTCGTGGAGATTTCGGCCCCACGCTTCACACTCGTAGCCGGGGACGATCACGTGGTCACGGTCACGGTCAAGCCGGCGGTTCGCGAGAACGCCACTGGGGACATCACCGGAGAAATCCTCGTCTCGGCCGGGAATGCCGGGCACGCGACCATACGTGTCATCGTCGGCCTTGGGCTGGGCCCGGACGACACTGATGAGGCGAACGGTGGGGGTGACGGCCCCGTGAGCACGACGGAAATCGTCTGGGAAGCGGAGGACTACGACGAACTGATCGGAGACGCGCCGGAGACGTTCGACCCCCCGCTCAACGCGACCGATGCGGGAGGGGTGGCTTTCCGAATCTCGGACGCCTCCGGCGACGCGTTTGTTGGCACGGGCGACGGCTCCGCACTCACGGGCTCCCTCAAGTACGAGTTCCGTGTTCCAACGACGGGCGATTGGTACGTCTGGGGCAGGGCCATCGGCCCGCCGAGCGCGGACAATTCCTTCTTCTGGGGAATCGACATCGACGATGCGGACGCCGTTGCCGACAACGCCGCCGTCATCAACATCTGGGATTTCAACGAAGCCGCCGGCGCTTCCGTCAACTTCCCACTTGGGAACCCGGCCCCACCGGGGGTGCTACATTCATGGACCTGGTACCGGTTGAGCAGTCGCGCAGGACCATTCCCGGGCGTGGGCTCGTATGCCGATCCGACGCCCGCCCAGCTCAGTGCGGGCAAGCATACGTTCCACCTGATCGTACGTGAGGATGGGGCGTACATGGACGTGTTCTACGCGACCAGATCCAAGACATACGACGCAAATGCGACGGATCCTCTGCGTTAGGCGTCGCCAGGAATGCTGCCGGCGCGTTGGCCGGGCCAGGATGACCGCGACTCTTGGGACTTGGCCGCTGCCAACAACTAAGGCAGCGGGGCAGAGAACTTCCCGTATTTGATACCGTCTTAGCGATCAAGTGGTGTGTGCCCGGAGTTCATTCCAGGTACTCTCACGGGCGGCAATGGTGCGATCTGGTTCTGTGTCGATCATCTGAGGAACCTAGGCCTGATGCACAGGAAGGCGTGACAGACATGCAGTCATCGGTGAAGACCCGACGAACGCGAACGCCAGGGTCGGACGTCTCGTTGGCCGGCCGCTTCCGGGCTCTGCTGCCGCGAGCGTGTGTCGTGCTGCTCGCCGTGCCGATGGTATTGGCGTCGTGCGGCGAGGACGACCCCGAGGACGACCCGAAGTTGTGGGTATCGGCCCAGACGATCGAATTCCAGCACGGGCTATGGTCCGCCCAGCTCGTCGTTATGAACCAGGGCGGAGGGACCATGGAAGGACGAATCGATTCGACGATTGTCGACATATCGGCCCCGCGCTTCACGCTTGCGGCCGGAGTCGATCACGTGGTTACGGTCACGGTCAAGCCAGAAGCCCGTGAGATCACCACTGGGAACGTCAACGGGGAGATCCTCGTCTCGGCCGGGAGTGCCGGACACGCGACCATACCCATCACCGTTGGCCTAGGGCAGAGCCCGGACGACACGGATCAGGCGAATGGCTTGGATGACGGCAAGGCGCACATCGATACCGCCGGCTTACTCGCCCTATGGCTCTGCGACGATGGCGCCGGCAAGACCGTCGAAGACGCCTCCCAGAACAGCATGGACGCAGAATTCAAGAATGGCGGTGGTCAGTGGGTGCAGGGCAAGTTCGGCGGCGGGCTCGCGTTCGACCAGACGGGTTGGGCGGACACCGCCGAACCCATCGTCATCGGTGGAGCGGGCTTCTCGATGGGTTGTTGGGTGAAGTGCGGCGACGAGCAGAAGGCATTCGCCAACATCATGTCCTCGCACCAGGAGCCACCGCGCCGCGGGATCTCGTTCGAGCACTCGAACGTTGATCTGAACCTGTACCGCGTGGCC
>JASLZO010000162.1 GCA_030754805.1 Dehalococcoidia bacterium | reverse complement strand
GCGAGATAGCACATGGGTGTGTGCCCTGTCGGGCAATGGAGACCCCGCGAGCTACACCCCGCTCGGAGTAGACGCGCATTCGGATCGAGGCTTCTACTGGCGCAAGTGGGTCTGGTCATCGGTGACCCCCGCCGTGCTGGACCTGAAGTTGCCGCCGTTGAGCGCCGCCGTTACGGCTATTGTGATCGTGGTCGGCGGCGAGAGTCGCCCGAACGTGGAGGCGCTGACTTCGGCGATCTGGGGCGGGGATGTAGAGTTGAGTTTGGCGATGGACGAGACGAGCGGGAACATCATCGACCGCTCGCCGAATGGGAACGACCTCACGAACACCGGGGCCGATTACGAGGCTGCTGGGCAGATCGGGGACGGGCTGGACTTTGTTCCGGGCAACAGCGACCGGCTCTCTCACACTACATTCCTCGACACGATGCCAGCAGCGGTGACGCTGGAAGCCTGGGTGAAGATTGATGACAAATCCACTGGTCGTTATATCATGCACAAAGATCAGGTCGCGACGTTTAGCGACCGGATTGCTCTGATATACGACCAGCCCAATGATGCCTTCTCCGTTTGGGGGGAGGCGGCGAACGCAGGTAACGTCGCCGTTGTCGGGACAACATCACCTACGGTTGGCGTCTGGTACCACGTTGCGGGGACTTACGCTGCCGGAGGGGTACTGACTCTTTACGTCAACGGAGTATCGGAGGGGACGCCCGCAGCGATAGGGACAATCGCCAATGGGACTCAACGCGATTTCAGCGTCGGGGCAGTGGTCAACTCGTCCACGGGGGCCTTGCTTGAATTTTGGGATGGCGTCATAGACGAAGCCGCCGTTCACTCCACTGCTAAGACCGCTGATGAGCTTCTCGCCTACCACGCCCTCACCCAAGCCCCCCTCGTCTGCAACCACGTCGTCCGGTGGCAGCGCGGGATCGGGATGGAGTGCCTCGAAGGAGCGCTTGGGAGCGAGACGACGGCGGCGACGGCCACGTCTAAAACCGCGATTGATTGGGCTGGCGACACAGCGGGTCTCTCCGGTCCCGTGGAGGACGAGCTTGCCGTGTTCGACGTATCGGCGAGCATCCCGGCTGGCGCGCTCGAAGACGAGATCCTGGTGCTTGGACCGGACGGCTTGACCATCCTCGGTGAAGGCGGGTACGCGTCGAACTACTACCGTTGGAGGGACTTCGCCAACGGTATCCTCGAAGTCGTGATGCCTGCGCTCAACTCCTGGTCTCACGCTTGCGTTTGGCTTGCCCGAGTGGTGAGTGGGGCGACGGCGTATGAGGCCAGCGCGGCGAATGTGTGGGCGGCTTACGCGGGCGCGTGGGATTGTGAGGACGCGGATACTCAGCTATCCGACGTGTTGGGCAACAACGACGCTACGATTGGTGGCGGGAGTCCCGCGTTCGGAGCGACGGGAAAGCTCGGCGACGGTGTGGATTTCGAGCTTGACGATACCGACTGGTTCACCATTGCCACACCGTCTGCGGGCATCAAAGTGGGCACCGGAGACTTTAGCGCCTGGGCGTGGGTGAAGATCGAAACGGACGGCATCCGACAGACGATATTCGGGGCCAGAGAAAATGGCGCTCCTACCGAAGGCTGGTTCCTGGGCGTTGGCAACGACGACAAGGTACATGCGTTCATAGACGGCGGCGGACCAGGGGTGGAGGCGCTCTCTACAGGAACGCTGACGGTAGGAGTTTGGCACCACGTCGGAGGCGTGTGGGACAGGGATGGCAACGCCACGGCCTACCTGGACGGTGTTGCCGGGACCCCTCTCGGCATTACAGGGGAGACAGGCGACTTAGACCATTCCGACAATTTCGCTATCGGGTTCCGAGGACCGACCGCAAGCTCGTGGTCGTATCTCGACGGCGTGTTGGACGAGGTTGGCTTGGTAAAGGTGGCGCAGTCCGACGATCAGATGAAGGCGCTGCATGCCACGCAGGAAGGCTCCGCCATCAACGAGGGCGAGACCATCACCGCCGCCACGAGCCGCACCTGGCTGGCGGATGCGTGGCCCTACGCGGAGCCACTCGCGGTAGCGGGGCAGGCGGATCTGGTGTGTGATCTCAAGGTGCCATTCTCGTTCACTTGTGCTGACGCTGAGATTGAGGCTGACGCGGCCGACCTACGGATCTGCAACGCTGACTTCTACCCGGTGCCGCACGTCACGCAGGATGTGAGTTCAGCGGGCGGGACGACGACCGTCACCGGCTACGTGTTGATGCTCTACGTTCCGACCGGAGGCACCACGCTCTACGCGATGCACGGGGCGGGCGCGATTACGGATGCGGGGGACGCCAATGCTGTCTTCAGCGGCTTGACGGGGTACTGGGCGATGGATGACGCAAGCGGTGCCATCACAGACCTCTCTCCGAACTCCAATGACGGCACCAACAACGGCGCTACTTATGGAGTGTCGGGTCGAGTGTTGAATGCGCTGGATTTTGAGTCGGCGAACAGTGACTACGTTTCTGTTGGTGACCTGGGGGTAGACCTGAAGTTCCTGTCTTTCTGGATGAAGCCTGCAACCGAGATCAATACGGGATCGAACATCGGATCTCCCGTGAGCTTCATCGACGGCGGGGGAGACGAGGACACGTGGCTGCAGACCGGCCCATCGACCGGAGATGTCACTGACGAAACCCTCACTATAGTTGACCAGGTGGGCACAAATTCCAGAACCGCGATCACCAATGTTGTTTTTGCTCAGGACGTCTGGGCTCACATCGTCATTGCTTGGAATAGCTCGGCGTCTCGTTATGACATCTACGTCAATGGAACCCTTCAGGCTGTGACTTCTGGAGTGGTGACCCATGTGCCTCTCTCGGCGCTATCAGCATTCGTCATCGGTTCAGGAACTGACCGGGGCGCTGGCAGGCAGAAATTTTTCGACGGGTCAATTGACGAGGTTTCTGCTGCAGTCGATGTTCGGGTTGCCGCTCACGTTTCCGCGATCTGGAAGGCCGGTGCCGGGACGCTATTCACCCAAGCCGCCCAGGCCACCAAGCCCGAGAACTTCGCCACGCGAGTAGACTACGCCAAGCGCAGCGAACTCACGATTCCCAATGCGACGGGGGCGGACCTGTACGAGCAGACGGTGGTCGTCGCGGTTGACGCCCCGGACATGGAAGGCGACAACGATCTCATCGCTACGGATCTCCGAACCGGCGAGGTCCTCCCGTCCATCGTGCGCCCGTCGCCGGTCGCGGACGAGGCGATCCTGTACTTCTTCATATCCTGTCTCCCGGCCTATGTCGGGGACACTGTGGCGTTCTACACTGGCGAGGCAGCAGACACCGACCGGAGCAACGCGGATGATACCTTCCGTGATGCGGTGCGTGGCGCGTTCCTGATGGATATGGCGAGCGGAGTGGCAACGGACCAAACGCGTTTCGGGAATGACGGCACAGCCAACGGTTCCCCAACCTACAGAGCCACTGGCCTGCAAGGGTATGCCGTTGACCTCGAAGCGGGGTCGAGTCAGTATTTCGCTCTTGGCAACGACGATTCGTTGGGTCCGATGCTCGGCGGGGTCGTTGCGGTTGTGAAAACTGAGGATGTGGCGAGCGCGACGGCCCAGTGGGTGGTTGACCGTAAAAACACCCAGGCGGCAGCCCTTGGTTTGATGAAGGAGACGGGAGCCGATAAGTGGCATGGGCAAACGAAACTTGA
>JASLZO010000161.1 GCA_030754805.1 Dehalococcoidia bacterium | reverse complement strand
CGATCTCTGCTTGTCCAGCGGTCGCAACCTCGTGATGGTGTTTGTCGATCCGTAGACCCGCCGACATCATGCTCAGGATGATGTCTGTCCGCAGGTCCTGTTGGGAGTCCACCGGTGGGAGCGGGAAGTAGCCTTCCTTGTGCCTTGGGCGGTAGGCCAAGTTGGCGCCTTCCTGGCCGGAATTCCAGATCCCCTCTTCGGAATCAATGAAGTGGTATCCGGCGTTGGCGGTGTAGTCGAACCGGGCGCTGTCGAAAATGAAGAACTCGATCTCCGGTCCCCAGTACGAGATGTCCGCAATGCCGGTACTCCGAAGATAGTCCTCGGCCTTCCGGGCGATGAACCGAGGGTCCCGGCTGTACCACTCCCCGTTCATCGGGTCACGGATATCGCACATGATTGCCATCGTCTTATGTTTCAGCGTCGGGTCCATGAACGCGGCCTGCGGGTCGGGAACGACCAGCATGTCGCTCTCGTCGATGGTCTGGAACCCGCGGATGCTGGACCCGTCAAACCCGGTGCCCCAATCGAACATAGAGTCGCTCAACTCCGCGGATGGAATCGAGAAATGCTGGACTGTCCCCAGTAGGTCGACGAAACGAAGATCGACGATCTCGACCCCGTTCTGCCGGATGTATTCCTGGACTTGCGCCCCTGTCGTAAATGTGCCGAGGATCGGCGCGTTCCCGCCGGATGAGACCATTCCTACTTACCTCCCATTGAAAAGACCTTGCTTCGCCAATCGAATATTAGGTGCTCCATCATCGTCCCGATGGAGCGTTTCGAGGGTATTACTCGAACGTTACGATTGTGTAACAGCGGGCGGAATAGTGTCTAGAGCTCGGACCCCGAACGAATCGCTCACAGTTCCCGCGTCGCGGAGTCTGGACGCAGTCGGTATCCGACGTTTCGGACTGTCTCGACGAACGTGTGTTCTGGGTCCTCTGCCTTGCTGCGGAGTCGCCTGATGTGGACATCCACAGTCCGCGTCCCTCCGAAATAGTCGTAGCCCCAGACCCGGTCCAGCAGCACTTCTCGCGTGAAGACGCGCCCAGGCTCGGAGGCGAGCAGCCGGAGCAGCTCGTACTCTTTGAACGTCAACGTAACCTGGCGTTGACCAACCCAGACCTCGTACCGCGTTGGGTCGATCCACAGGTCACCCAGCTGGATCTGGCCGGGTCCTCCGCTCCGTCCCCTGCCCTCTTGCTGGGGCCGGCTAATCAACAACTTCAACCGCGCACTTAGCTCGTCAGCATCCGCTGGGAGCAGCGTGAAGTCGTCGAGCCCCAACTCCACATCGATCAGCCCGAGCCCGGATCGAGACACCAGTGCAATCACGGGCACGGCACGCTCCCGTTTCGACTCTTCCGTGATCGCCCGTATCGTCCCTCGGCGACCTAGGTGGCCGGACAGATCGAGAACGACCGCCTCTGGCGGGTCGGATCCACGGTCTCCGAATATCGCATCGAGGTCGACCGATGGCTCCAGTCGCCAATCTGGGCCAACGAGATCAAGTCCATCAGCCACGTCCTCAAGCAGACGCCGATGTCTAGTCGAAACCAGGACGATGGGCACGAATTCGACTCCTGTGCGCTGAGGTAGAAAGGGTGCGAAGGCGCCTCATTCTACGAGTTGGTACGAACCGGTGGGCCGTTCACGAGACGTCGGCCGTTCAGCGGCTGCAATCGATCCCAGAACTCGTCCCGGTTGTTGACGGATCTCGATCAGGAAGCTGTGCGACCCCACTTTGGGGATGGCGAAGGTCCGGAAAGTTTGAATCGAGAAGGCCGGAGGAATGATACTGGTCAAGTTGCAGTTGGGTAGCTGCGGCTGCCTGAGTTCGGCGGTGGTACGCTGGTTCTCTCGGGAACATGCGTCCAGTTCCGAGAAACTCCATGGTCACCACCGATTCCCGACAGCTCAATGAAAAGTCCGTGCTTCGGCGATTGCCGGAGTGGTTCAAGGTTCCCGCACCCGGGAGCAGCGAGGGCTACCGCAAGCTCAAGTCCCTCATGACGACCGAGGGCCTGAACACGGTCTGCGAGGAAGCACGGTGCCCGAATATCGGCGAGTGCTGGGGACGAGGCACTTCCACTTTCATGATCCTCGGCGACACATGCACCCGCGCGTGCCGGTACTGCTCCGTGAAGACCGGCAATCCCGGTGGCATCGTTGATGCATGGGAGCCTCTCCGGGTCGCCAGAGCCGTTTCCCAGATGGCATTGGAGCACGCGGTAATCACCTCGGTGGACCGCGACGATCTCCCAGACAAGGGTGCCCACGTGTTCGCCAAGACGATTCAGGCGATCCTTCGCACTTGCCCAGAGACGCGCATCGAGGTGTTAATCCCCGACTTCGGCGGCGACTGGAATGCCCTTAACGTCGTATTGAACGCGAAACCCCAGATCCTCAACCACAACATCGAATCAGTGCCCAGGGTATTCCGAAAGATTCGGCCGAAGGGTAGTTATTGGATGTCGCTCGAACTATTGGACCGGGCAAAGCGGCACGGGGCGCGGACGAAGTCGGGAATCATGGTTGGCTTCGGGGAGACGACCGACGAAGTACTGTCCACCATGGACGATCTTCGTGACGTCGACTGCGACATCCTCACGATCGGCCAGTACCTACGGCCGTCGAATCGCCACCAACCGCTGGACCGATACTACACGCCGGCTGAGTTCGATGACCTCAAGCGGGAAGGGTCGACTCGTGGCTTCAGGCACGTGGAATCCGGGCCTCTGGTACGAAGTTCCTATCACGCGGAGGAGCAAAGCCGGGACATGGTGGCGTCCGTCTAAATCTGGCTCGCCGATTCCGTTTCCGTTGGGTGCGGAGCTTGGTCCGGTTCCCGCGTTTCTCCGGCGATTCTCTTCCCCAGCGCCCTGGTGGTGAACGTGGTGGCTCCCGCAATCAATGAAGCTTCGAATACCGCAACAAGACCAATCAGCAGGGTTGCCTGGAGGAAGAACGCCTCCGGGAATAGTTGCACCATCCGGTCCGTGGAGACCCCTTGCCAGAGGTCGTTATCGAACGACAGTTCGTGGAAGGCGACGAACAATCTGTTGAAGGCCCCCAGCGCCGCAAACGCGCCCAGCGCGACAAATCCCGCGATCGTCCCATAAGACCCATAACGCAACCCCCGCATCAAGTTAATCGCGACTGCTCGGTCTCCACGAAACGTCGCGTACGCCGAGCCCGCCGAAACCGCGGCCAGCACGAACACCGCGGCGAGTTGCAACGTATACACGCCGTTCAGCAATGACTTCACATCACGGAAGTGGAGCGCCTCGCGATCGTTGAACAGTGGTTCTCTGGCTCCTTCGAGGGTTACGAGAGTCGTCGTGATGAGATCTTCGGACGATCCAAAGTACTGGATCAACCCATGCATGGATTGCACTAGCTCGTCACGGCCGACGCCCATCCTGCTGGATGCGTCGAACGCATCTATCGCGTACGCGTAGACGGGAAGGCTCGAGAACGCCAGCCGGACGTTAGTTCCTAGGAGTGCCACAGGCACAGCGATGGCGGATAGCACGATAACGGGCCATATCCACGAATTGCGGTTCAACGTCATGAGGCCAGCATATTGATGGAGGGCCGAGAGGGTCAAAACAATCGGGCGACGCTCCACGAGAGCGTCGCCCGATTGAGACTCAGACGGTCGAGATCGGGCTGAAGTTAGG
>JASLZO010000160.1 GCA_030754805.1 Dehalococcoidia bacterium | reverse complement strand
AAGTGGACCTCGAAGAGATGTTGGATCTTTGGCGAAGGATGGGCTACCGGTTCGAGTCATCAGTGTACGGTCCCGGAGTGGTGAGCAGGCGGGGAGGGATCATCGACATATTCCCCGTCGGCGCGTCGTTGCCTGCACGCATCGAGCTCTGGGGCAACGAGATCGACAGCATCCGAATGTTCGACCCGTCGAACCAAAGATCGACTGACATGGTGGACTCGATCGAGGTCATCGCTGCCCACGAGACATTGCCCGCGATGACCGATCGGGATCAGTTCGAATCGGACATTTCGCGGATCAACGTGTCGAACTGCACGGAGCAACAGCAGGACCGGATCCGGGAAGAGTTCAGTCAACTGCTGGAAGGCCACGAAGTCGACGACCTGAATCTGTACGCGGGATTCTTCAACCACGGCACGCTGCTCGACTACTTTCCGCGTGACGGCCTGGTGGTCACCTTGCGCCCACCCGACGTTGCCGGAACCGCCTGGGACACGGAAGAGCGAATCCACGAGCTCCGGGCCGCCAAAGAAGAGCGCGGCGAGTTGCCGTACAACTTCCCGTCGTTCCACGTTCCTTGGTCCGAACTGGAGACTCAGATCGACGCCGTGTCCAAACGCATGGAAGTGACCCAATGGGGAGTCGACGACCTGACCTATAAGGAAGTCCACGCGCTCCCGTTCGGCTCCGCCCCGACGTTCCTGGGCAAACTGGACAGCTTTGTCGAGGAGGCGACCGACCTGACCAAAGGAGGTCAGACCGTGGTTGCGATCACGGCGCACTCGAAACGGCTGGGCGAAATCCTCGCGGACTACGGCGCAGACGCCGACCTGCCGGCAACCCTCATCGAGGCGCCCGCGGCGGGAAGACTCACCGTGCTCCAGGCCGAGGGAGCGAGTTTTGGCGACGGGTTTGCGATGTCCAACACGGGCGGCGGCCTGATCGTATTGGGAGACACGGAAATATTCGGCATCGCCAAGCAGAGGCGCACGGCCCGACGGCCGGGCGTAAAGTGGGATGCTTTTCTGTCGGAGATTTCGCCTGGCGACTTCGTGGTTCATGTGGAGCACGGCATTGGGAAGTTCGCGGGAACCGGCAGGCCGACGGACGAGGAGTCCGAGGGCGCTGAGTACCTAATACTCCAGTTCGCTGAAGGAGACAGGCTGTTCGTACCGATGGAGCACCTCGACAGGGTGACTCATTACGTCGGCCCCAGCGACCGGCCGCCGCACCTGACTCGATTGGGGACCCAGGAGTGGTCCAGAGCAAAGGCGCGGGCCGAACGATCCACGCGCCAGATGGCGTCCGATCTCCTCGCCCTGTACGCGGCGCGCGAGCTGGAGAAAGGTCACGCGCACGGCCCTGACACCCCGTGGCAGGCGGAGCTCGAGGAGTCATTCCCATTCGAAGAAACCAAGGATCAGATCTCGACGCTGTCTGAGGTCAAGGACGACATGGAAGCCGAGAAGCCGATGGACCGCCTGGTTTGCGGCGACGTGGGTTACGGCAAAACCGAGATCGCGCTGCGAGCGGCTTTCAAGGCGGTGATGGACGGTAAACAGGTCGCCGTCCTCGTCCCGACGACGGTCCTGGCGCAGCAACACTACGTCACCTTCTCCCAACGCATGAGCGCTTATCCTCCCACGATCGATGTTCTGAGCCGGTTCCGAACATCGAAAGAGCAAAAGGACATCGTCGAAGCCCTCGCTGAAGGGAAGATCGACATCTGCATCGGGACCCATCGGATCATACAGAAAGATGTGAAGTTCAAGGATCTGGGGTTGGTAATCGTCGACGAGGAGCAGCGATTTGGCGTCGCTCACAAGGAACGCCTCAAGCAGATGCGTCGGGAAGTAGACGTTCTGACGCTGACCGCAACACCGATACCGCGCACCCTGCACATGTCTTTGGCCGGCGTACGGGACATGAGCACGATGGAAACGCCGCCCGAAGAACGCCTGCCCATCAAGACCTACGTGTCCGAGTTCAGCGACGAGCTCATACGCGAGGCGATTCTGCGGGAGCTGGACCGTCAGGGACAGGTCTACTTCCTGCATAACCGGGTGTACAACATCGGTTACATGGGCGACTACATCAAGCGAATCGTCCCCGAGGCCGAGGTCGGCATAGCCCATGGACAGATGGGCGAACGCGAACTCGAGGGCGCGATGGCCGATTTCGCCGAAGGCAAGTTCGACGTTCTCGTGTGTACTACGATCATCGAGTCCGGCCTCGACATCCCCAACGTCAACACCCTGATCGTCAACCGAGCCGACATGTTCGGACTTGCTCAGCTATATCAGCTTCGTGGAAGGGTGGGGCGCAGCGTTCGACGGGCCTACTCGTACATGTTGGTTCCCAAGACTCGCTCGCTCACGGAGACCGCCGAACGCAGACTTCGGGCCATGCTCGCGGCGACCGAGTTGGGCGCCGGGTTCCGCATCGCCATGAAAGACCTGGAGATCCGCGGGGCCGGCAACATATTGGGCGCCGAGCAGAGCGGACACATCCACGCCATCGGCTTCGATCTCTACACGAAGCTGCTGGCCAGCGCGGTCGAGGAGCTTCACGCCAGGCGCGAAGCCGGTGAGACGTTCAGCGGAGAGACTCCGATACCCGTCGACGGCGACATCGGTGAGCTCGAACTCCCGACAGTCGACAGCCTTGCGCCCGACCCGGGGGTAAACGTCGACTTGGGCATCCCCGCCAGTCTTCCCGCGGAGTACATCCCCGATCTGCCGTCCCGACTAGGGCTTTATCAGCGTCTCATCCAGCAAGAGGAGCTCGAAGCAATCGACGGCGTCGAGGACGAGCTTCGAGACCGATTCGGCCCACTGCCCTGGCAGGCTCGCAATCTCCTCTACGTGATGCGGTTGAAGCTGGTGGCGCGCTCTGCCGGAGTGGAATCCATCACCCGCGACGGCGACCGGATTGTGTTGCGCCTGACCGATCAGGTGGGAGGCGCCAGGCGTGCGCTCCAGCGACGTTTGGATCGAGCCGCCGAAGTGGGCAACGAACAGATCCGCCTCGACCTCGGTCAACTCGAAGAAGGCTGGGAAGAGCCGCTGGTGGAAACCGTGCGGAAGTTCGCAGAATTCCGAGAGCAGATGGCGACGCAGTTGCTCGGCGTGGCGGCGGGGAGCTAAGCGCCGGACATCGCCGGCAATCATTCTTGGACCTTGGACGGCCGCGAGATTCGTCTGGATCCTCCGGGACTGGAGTGACTTCGGCGGGTGGTTCGAAAGATCCCGACGAGGCCTGGGTCCCGACGCGTCGGGACTTCCAAGTAACGGCTCTTTGCGGATGTCGATTTCCTTGGAGATGGCGCCGTCCCCGACGGCGATTACATGGGGTGCAGGGGCGAAGCCCCGCCGGGTTCTAGGGTGTCCCTAGAAAACCTTCGCGGGCGGGCGGGTGGGACCAGACGGGTTTCGTGAAGGGCATTTTAACGCAGCGGTGGGATTCAGATCCGCTTCAGTCGAAACTTCCACAGTTACTGTCCCACACATTGTCCGCTGCATGGACATAACGTTGCTCACCACGAATGGAAAAACCCATGCCCCGTTCGGCCCTTCGGAAATCTCAGGGCAGGCTCGCGACGTTATCAGACGAACTTCTAACTCAATACACTAGGGCGACTTCGGCGCCTCTTCTTCGGCTCCGGGTGCTGTGCCGGTCAAGATGCCGTCC
>JASLZO010000015.1:1878-13587 GCA_030754805.1 Dehalococcoidia bacterium | reverse complement strand
GATCCCGTTGGCGATTTCGGGAACCTCAAGCTCGAACAGGCGCCGAATCAGGTCCTTGTGCGCACGAGAGACGATGATCTGGGGACCACGCTGACCGCGCTCCACTTCCCTCACCAGTACGCGGAGGCGTTGTCCGGGACGGTAGTGCTCGCTCGGCACCAATTGGTCGGCTGGGAGAATCGCTTCGGTCCGTCCGAGGTTCACGATGACCTGCCCGGGTTCGAGCTTCTGGACGACGCCAGCGAGGAGTTCGTTGACGTGGCCGGAGAACTCTTCGAACACGAGGTCGCGCTCGGCCTCGCGGAGGCGCTGCATAACGACCTGTTTGGCGGTTTGCGCAGCAATGCGCCCAGCGTCTTCCGGTGTTTCTTCGATGTCGACTGTTTCGCCGATCTTGGCGTCGGCTCGAACCGCCTGGGCTTTATCGAGGGTTATTTCGAGCGTGTCGTCATCTACTTGTTCGACGACCAGTTTGGTGATGAAGACCCGGATTTCGCCGGTGGTCGGGAGGATTCGGACCGTGACGTTATTGACCTCGGTCTCCGGATCCTTGCTCTCCTTCTTGAATGCCGAAACGAGGGCAGCTTCGATTGCGCTGAGCACGACTTCGGCTGGCAGCCGACGCTCGGTTGCCAGTTGGGTCACTGCCAACAGGAAATCGCTCTTCACCGCGACGCTGCCTCCCTCCCCGTAGTCCAGAGATTTCAGGGGCAGGAATAAAAAGAGTGGGAACGCGCCCCACTCACTTCACCCGCCTCCGGCCTCTAGTGGCCGCTCGTCACTATACCAGTTGACCCATCCTGAAACAAGCGACCGAGGTTGTTGCAAACCGGACGATTCGAGCTAGGGGCCAAACCTCGTGGGACTGGGTTTGTGCTTCCGGAAGCCGGTGGGCCGGAGTCCGAGGTACCATGATGCCGCCTGCGATGCCCCACTCGCTCGACCAGCCTTCGATCACCGAACCGCTCAGGCGGGTTTCGAAGCCTGCTCGATACACCGGTGGCGAATGGGGGAGCATCCACAAACCCTGGGAAGAAGCCTCGGTCCGTATCTGCTTGGCCTATCCCAACACATATGAGAGCAGCGTTCTCCGGCCGTCAGTCAACTCCGTGTATTCGACCCTGAACGCTCTCCCCGATGTTTTGATGGAGCGAGTTTTCGCACCATGGCCTGATCTGGTCGTCACGCTGAGGACGTCCGGCGAAACCTTGAGATCCCTCGAATCCCAACGACCGGTCGGTCAATTCGACGTGGTCGCTATGTGCTATCCGGATGAGCTGTCCGGCCCCACGATCCTGGAGATGCTCGATTTGGCCGGAGTGCCGATTGATGCGATTGAACGGGAGCGACCGCACCCGTTGGTAGTCGGATGGGAAGAAGAGCCGAGGAACCCTGAGCCACTGGTGCCCTTCCTCGACGCCTATCTCCTCGGTGATGTGGAAACTGCAATGAACGGAGTAATAGGGACGTTGCGAGAACACTCGGGGACCGAGCTGAATGGCCGGCCCGCCCGCCAGGAAATTCTGAGCGAGTTGGCGCGCCAACCTGGCATCTATGTTCCGCGCGCGGACGATGCGGACGTCGGGACAGCGCGGGCGGGCCAGCCAATCAAAAAGGTTGGAGCTTCGGAGGTCATCAAGCGGGTTGCGTGGCAGGATCTCGACCCGGCCCCTCTCGGATACGTCGTCCCGCACCTCCAGGCCATGCCGGATCGGCCGACGATTGAGGTTAGTCGCGGATGTTCACCGGATTGCGAGTGGCACCGGTTGGGGCTGCATCTTGGTTCGTCTCGTAGCCGTGCCACCGAAACGGTCATCGAAGCCCTGCGGGGAATGGTCCGATCTACCGGGTTCCAGGAAGTGGCGATCGGGGGCACGTGTCTTCATGACCGAGCAGACGGTGTCCCGCTCGTTCGCGCAGCTGGAAACGCGAGCCGAGAGGCGAGGGCGCATCTGCGTCTCCCGCCGCTGGCGCCAACGGTTGGTAGCGCGAAGATCATTCAAATGCTCCAAGACGAGAAGCAGAACATCACGATTGGCCCGATCGCAATCGGCGCGCAATCAGATAGGGAATGGCAGGAGGCGGTGGCAGGAGCGATTGCCGATGGGTCGGCGCGCGACGTGTTGGGAAACGTTCGCGTGACCGTCGTCCTTGGCCATCCCAAAGCCACCATCGACGCCACGGTTCGGGACCAGGCCGAGCTGGCTCGCTGGATACGTTTGCTCCCGGCTACTCGGGGTCAGTTACGAGTTGAGATTTCGTTCTTCGTGCCTCGAGCGTTCACGCCCATGGAGCGGGCGCCTCAACTCGACCGCGCCGGGCTTGTGGATCAGGCGACCGCGCTGAAAGGGGCGTTTGGCCGGAAGGTCTCGGTTTCGCCGACGCGGGAGGGGGAGGTCGCGCAGGTTGAGGCGGCCATCGCTCGTGGTGGGCGCGAAGTCTCGAAGGTGATCCTCCAGGCGTGGGAACTCGGACAGTACCTGGAAGGAGCGACCGATCCGGGAAGAGAGGATCTCTGGCGCCTTGCATTCGATCGGGCTGGCGTGGATTTGGAAAAAGGCGCGACGCGTAGTTTCTTGGAAACGGAGCCGCTCCCGTGGGACCATCTGGAGGACTGACCGGACCCCGTTCCTTATCGGGCGACGACCGTTCCGACACAATCCAAAGCGCCAGTGGCTAGATGGAAACCGTTTGGCCTGCCCGGCCGATTCCGATATCCCAACCGGTTTCGGCTCGAAGCTCGTCGATGTCGCGACGTACGCCAGCCTCCGTTTGAGGAAACAGGTGGAGCGCGAGTGCGCGTGGTACCCACCCGGTGGCGTCGATAAGCGATTGAATCTCCGAGCGCAGCGTCGCAGCAACGATGTGGCCAGTACTGCTCGCTCGCTCGGCCTGGTCGTTCGGGAACGTCACTTCGGATAGGAGGAGATCTGGTGGGGACTGGCGGAGGGCGGCCGCGAAGCCAGGACCCGTGTCGCCGGTGTAATAGAGCGAGCGACCGTCATTCGCAACCAGATACCCGACAGCAGAGGTGCTATGAAAGGCGGGTAGCGGCGTGATCGTATGGTCGCCCAACTGGATTTCATCGGACGCGACGACCCGATGAAGCTCCACCAGGGGTGACCCGTCCGCGGCGATTCGGTCATGAAGTCGTGGGTGGGACACACCGAAGTAGCTGTTGATCAGCACGTCGATGGCGTCGGTCGGCCCGTAGACGTGAAACGTGCCTGCCCGACCTTCGTGGTGAGCTTTGCGTACCAACTCCGGAACGTCACGGATGTGGTCGATGTGACGGTGGGTGAGCATGACGTCTCGGACGCGGTCCTGCTGCTCGGTGGTGAGGGCTCGAGTGAGGCTCCCCGCGTCAAGCGCGATGGTGTCATCGACGACGAGGCTAGTCATCAGATGGTCGGCGGATTCGAAGTTGTGTAGACCCAGGATTCTAATCTGCATTCTGCGTATCTCTCGGATTCGATGCCCGGCGGAGGGTCACAGAACCTCTCCGCGACATAGGTGGTTGCAGAGGAGTGGTGGAACCGACCCGGGTTCCGGTTAGCGGGCCGTCCGACCTTCGAGGTCCTGGTATCGCTCGAGGTCAAGCACGTCGTTGCGTTCCGAAAGGCCCATCGTGTCCTCGAGGACCGACTCGGTAGTCCCGTGGGCCTTCAGGACCCCCAACCCTCGCTCGACAGCCTTCGCGGCAACACCAATCGCCAGGCCGGAGAAGCCGACAATTTTATAGCCGATCGTCGCCAGATCGTTGGCCGGAATCAGCGGAGTGCGCCCTCCTTCGGTCAGGACCACCATCAGAGGCGCGTCCCGACCTATCAGACCCGGAAGCTGTTTGAGGTCCTCCCGGGATCCGACCGCTGCGACGAACATCGCGTCGGCCCCAGCGTCCAGGTAGGCCCGGGCTCGCAAGGCGGCGGCCTCGAGGCCTTCCGATTCGATGGCGTCGGTCCTCGCGACGATGACGAAGTTCGGGTCCGCGCGAGATTCCAGAGCAGCCGTCAGCTTTCCGACCATCTCGTCGATCGGGATGACCTCGGTTCCCGCGAGATGGCCACATCGCTTGGGATCCCGCTGGTCTTCCATGAACAGTCCCGCGACGCCGGCGGCTTCCAGGTCTTGGACCGTTCGCGCGGCCTGGAGTGGTCCGCCGTATCCGGTGTCGGCATCGGCGATCACCGGCAATGAGATGGTGGTCGCGATCCGCCGGGCCTGGCCGACGACTTCTTCTCGTGACATCAATCCGACGTCGGGCACACCGAGGAGTGAGGCCGCAACCGCCGAACCGCTGATCCCGACGGCAGAGAACCCTGCGCGCTCTATAAGTCGGGCTGAGAGTGCATCGTACGCGAAGGGGACCACAAGCGGTCCGGGCGCGACGATAAGCCTTCGAAGGTCCTGGCGAGTGTCACTGTCCATCATCGAAAGGGTCCGCGAGTTTGGACCGTCGCTTGCCGTTGAAGAGACACTACTCGGTCGCGGCGACCAGCGTTTCGAGTTGCGGTTGTAGCTCTTCCAACGGCATGACGTCAGCGTACTTCTGGGCCATGTCAAACAGGTTGATCGCGTGGGAGGCCTCACCGCGATCCCACACGCAGTCCTCCGGGACTATGCAACGGAAGCCGTAGCTCATTCCATCTACGACGGTCCCGCGAACACACCCACTGGTCGTGCATCCCACCACGATCAGCGTGTCCACACCATGGTTCACGAGTTGGGTGATGAGGTTGGTCCCGAAGAAGATGGACGGGAACCGCTTGTAAATGATGACGTCGGCTGGGTCCGGAGTGAGAGGCTCCACGATCTGGGCCCCGCGGCTCCCCGGCAGGTTGTAGTCGGCGGCGAGGGCCGGAATCTTGTCGGTATATCGAGCGCCTTCCTGGGACCCGGTGCGCTCACCCTGGGCGTACATCACGGGCCAACCTTTACCGCGGAACTGGGCGACGAGCTTTTCGATGTTCCACACGGCCTTCCATGCATCCTCGCCTACGGCGGTTGCGTACTGTTCCATAGCCTCTTTGATAGGAACGGAACCCTCGCCAGTGGTCCGGTACTGGGCATCGATGATCAGCATTCCGGGCCGTTCTCCGAGGCCGACGCTGGCGCCGAAGCCGCTCTTTGAATAGATCTCCTTGTCTCGGTCGGATATGAATCGATCCCAGAGTCTGGGTTTGCTGGAGGTACCAGAGGGCTCTTGTCTCTGTCCCTGTTCGAGGGCCATGGGAAGCGTCTCCCGCGTTCGCAGAATGAATCGTCGCGATAGGGGGACAGTATATGTGGCCACCGTCGGCGGACCGGTACTCGTTCGCGCATTTCGCGCCAGAATCGCGGACCGATCTACAACGGGGCCCCGTCCTTGACCTCTGGTGGTGATATCCGGGTCTCGACGATGGGCCCAAACCGGCATGACTTCATGGAGACGATCGTGGTCCATGCGTCGCGTTGGGCGTGGGTCTTGGAGCGACGCTCGGGGCCGCTGCTACCGGTGATTTCGCCGAGCCAACCCAAAGCTGGACACCTGTTGATCTGCCCGCATCCCCCTCAGGTCCGCCGATACGCCCGCTCTTTCCAGCGCCCGACCACGTTGCTGACATTGGTGGGACCCGTCTAGGTCGTCGATGCCGCAGCAGCGGTGGCTTGCGCCGTCGGATAAATACCCCCCCCGTTTTCCGCCCGTGCAGGTACGCATTCAGTCCATATGCATGCCTCCATTGACGTTGATCGCCTGACCGGTGATCAGGGAAGCGTCAGGGGAGCAGAGCCAGGTGATGACGCGGCCTATGTCGTCGTCGGAAGCTACACGACCGAGTGGAACCCGGGCAGCTGACGCTTCCCATCCTCCCTGCGCGTCACGGACGGCGTCCATGCGCGAGGTATCAACCGGGCCGGGGCAGACGGCGTTCACTGTGACTTTGTAGGGCGCCATTTCGTGCGCCAGAGCTTGGGTGAAACCGTGGATCGCGAAATTCGCCGCGTTGTAGGCGGCGGTGTTTGCAGAACCGCGGCGTCCTGCGATCGACGAGATATTGACGATGCTGCCTCCGACATCGGGCGTGCCGGCATTCTGGCGTATGAGGACCCGGCCGACCGCCTTCGAAAATAGGAAAGATCCGTGGACCTTGATGTCGACGACACGTCTGAACACGTCTTCGTCGATGTCGACGACCGGAACCCGGTCGTCGCCTCGTGGCCCGGCGGCGTTGTTGACGAGCACGTCGATTCGCCCGAAGCGTTCCATCGCCTGGTCAATGACGTGGTTGACCTCCCTGGCGATGGTCACGTCGCAGACGACTTCGAGGCAGCGGACGCCTTCCGCCCGGACCTGCTCAGCGGTACTGGTGATGTCACGCCAACTCATCTGTTTTTCGTCGCTGGGAAACGTCACCGGGTCCCTTCCGGTTCCGGTGACCACGATGTCGGCTCCTTGTTGAGCGAGCGCGACGGCGGCGGCCCGACCAATGCCGCGGAGACGTCCCGCACCGGTAACTACGGCGACTTTCCCATCCAGGTGGCCCATAGTGTCCTCCTCAGCGCCCCAGATTCTATGAAAACGAGCGCAGTATAGGTTCGGTTCCAACCGCGTCTGAGCCGGGGTCTGAGTAAGCTGGCCAGATGAAAGCTACGGTGACGGTCGGTCGGATCTACGGGATTCCGATCGGGGTCCACTACACGTGGTTGGCAGCGTTCGGTTTCATCACCTGGTCACTCGCGGAAGGGTTCTTCCCTCGATTCTTTCCGGGATGGGAAACCATTACCTACTGGTGGTTGGCCTGGGTCTCGGCGGCAAGTCTTTTCCTGTCGGTGTTGATCCACGAACTCGCACATTCGGCGGTGGCGCTGAAGCGAGGGATCGTGGTGCAGAGCATCACGCTCTTCATCTTCGGGGGAGTCAGCAACCTGCGCGCCGATTCCGGCCGAGCGCTGGACGAATTCTTGATCGCCGTCGTGGGGCCGCTGACGAGCATCGCCCTCGGCGCGACCGCCTGGCTCACAGTGCAAGTTCTTTCAGACGACGTTGGGGCTCTCCGCGCGCTGGTTTCCTACCTGGCCCTCACGAACGTGATTCTTGGAGCATTCAACCTGCTCCCCGGATTCCCGCTCGATGGAGGTCGGGTGTTGCGGTCATTGGTGTGGGGAGTGACAGGGAATTTCGCTCGGGCCACCGCTCTCGCTGCGACCGCCGGACAGATGCTTTCGTTCGCGTTCATGGGGTTCGGCGCGCTTCAACTCCTCGAAGGACGGATCCTTTCGGGGCTATGGATCGTGTTCATCGGCTGGTTCCTGAACACCACCGCTGACTCCAGCAGGCGCGAAGAACAGGTCAACGACCTACTCCGCGAGGTGCCGGTGTCTGCACTGATGGGCCCGGCGATGACCTCGGTTCGTTCGGACCTTTCGGTGGCAGAGTTGGTGACCGACATGTTGCTGCGAGGCGGAAGGCGCGTCGCGATTGTGTTCGAAGAAGGGCGTCTGGCGGGAATCGTCACGATCACGGACGTTTGGCGTGCGCCCGAAGGACGCTGGGAAGAAGTCACGGTCTCGCAGATCATGACCCACGCGCCGCTGCTGAGCGTTTCACCCACCGAGAAAACATCCGTCGCGCTCGGGTTGATGGTGGGGCGTGATGTGAATCAAGTGGTGGTTTCGGAGGCGGGGCAACTGGTCGGCCTATTAAGCCGATCCCACGTCGTCAATTACCTGGACTTTCCTCGCGCCACGGGCGACCGACGGGAGGTTGATTCGTAGCTGCGCACAATAGACGCGTGGTATTCTGCGACGCAGATTTCCAGGACCCGCTCGGAGGGAAAATGACGACCGACGGCTCCACGATCGAAGAGGACCGCCGCATCGTCAGGGAAACCCTTTCGCACTACTCCGGGCACCGTGGTGCCCTGTTGATGGCGCTGCTGGATGTCCAGTACAAGCTCGGGTACATCCCCGAAACCACGGTCGAGGACGCCGCGGAGCTGTTGGACTACTCGCACCCCGAGGTCTGGGGCGTGTTGACTTTCTACTCCGACTTCAAGGTCGGAAAAGAAGCAGGGCATTTCGTCGACGTCTGCATAGATACCCCGTGCCACGTGGGTGGAGCCCGGGAGATTTGGTCCGCCCTCGAAGAGGCGAGGAAATCGCCCGAAGGGAACCCATCGTTCCAGCTCAGACGCACGTCCTGCCCGCGCCTGTGCTCACAGGCGCCGTTGATCGCGGTGGACATGCGATGGCACGGACGAATGACCGTCGAGCGTGCCCGCGAGTTCGTGGCCGGCCTCGACTAGGTCTCCAATCCGATGCCTTCTGCCGCCTACACCCAACTCCGACGCCGCTCCCTCGAACGTTGGGAGGAGTGGGAAGACGAGTCGTTCACGCGCATCAGCGTCGGGACTTCGGCGACGGCGTTGTCGGTGGGCGCTGGTGAAACCCTAGCCGCGATCATCCGAGAGCTGGAACGACTTGGCCAGCCCGACGTTCGCGTGCTGGAGGTCGGCGACATCGGGTTCAGCTGGGCGGACCCGGTCGTGCATATCGCCCTGCCCAGACAGCCCAGGATCACGTATGGGAACGTCGTTCCGGAATCGGTGCCGAAGTTGCTTGAGGATGTCTTGACGAAGGGCGACCTGAGGGCAGACCTCGCACTGGGAGTCCAGGCGCCGGAAGCTACGGGCGACATCCCGCCGCTCGATTCACAACCGTGGATGCGGGACCAACTCCGGTTGGTGATGGCGAACTACGGGCACATCGAGCCGGGAAATCTCGCTCACTATGTCACCCGAGGTGGGTTCGCTTCGCTGGACCGGGCGATACACGAAATGGCGCCGCAAGAGGTAATCGACGTCGTTCGTGAATCCGGCTTGCGCGGTCGGGGTGGGGCACTGTTCCCCGCCGGCGTGAAGTGGAGCTTCATGCTGAACGCTCCACCGGGAGACCGGTATCTGGCGATCAACGGTGAGGAGGGTGATCCGGCGGCGTTCACCGACGCATCGATCGTCGAGAACGACCCGCACAAGCTGGTCGAAGGGATATTGATCGCCAGCTACGCGATGGGTGCGACCCGCACCTTTGTCCACATCCGCGCCGAATACCAGGTGGCGGTCGCCCGGCTGCGACGGGCCCTCGAGGAAGCCGAGCAGGCGGGACTCGTGGGCTCCGGCGTGATGGGGACCGAGTTCAGTCACGAGATCGAGATCGAGGCGACGGGCCACGCGTACATCTGCGGCGAAGAAACAGCGTTGATGGAGTCGGTCGAGGGTAAGCGGGGTGCACCGAGGCCTCGGCCGCCATTCCCCGCGCAATATGGGATCTTCGGCCGGCCAACCACGGTGAATAACGTCAAGACGATTGCCTACGTGCCGACCGTGATCGAGATGGGGGCTGAAGCGTTCGCGAAGATCGGGACTGAGAACGCATCCGGAACGGCGATGCTATCCCTCTCCGGCCATATCGAACGGCCGGGCATCGCCGAAGTGCCGGTGGGACTGAACCTCCAGACCGTGATTGCCGACATCGCCGGTGGAGGACGCGATGGGAAGCTGGTGAAGGCGCTCCAATGTGGGGGCCCGCTCGGCGGGATCATGTCCATCGCCGAGGCTGACATGCCAACCGAGTTCCAGGCGATGACCGCGAAGGGATCCCCGCTGGGATCCGGCGGGATCCTGGTGTTCGATCAGGACACTTGTATCGTCGACGCAGTGAAGATCGTCGCGGAGTTTAATGAGGAAGAATCCTGCGGGAAGTGTTTCCCATGTCGGAAGGGAACGAGCCAGATTGTCCACATCTTCGAGAGCATCGTGGCCGGGCACGGCGAAACGGGCGACCTCGAGAAGATTGCGGGTATCGGCCAGACGATGGTCACGGGGTCTCTGTGCGGCCTCGGCCAACTCGCGCCAGGCGTTCTCAACAATGCGGTCAAGTACTTCCCCGAAGAATTCGCGGAACACGTGAACGGCAAGTACTGCCGAACCGGGACCTGCTCCGCACTCCGCGGACCGGTTTCTGCGAGCGAAGAAACCGCCAAGCCCACCTCCTGACTCTCTCCGTCGTTGCCTTCCGCCGTTGGGAGGCGCCGAGTTGAAACCGATTCTGTTGACGGTGCCCGGCCGATCCCGTCGCAACGAGCAGGAGGTGCCAGATGAGTACACCATCGAACGGAAACAATAACTGGGGTCGTTGGGGCCCGGACGACCAACGAGGGATGCTGAACCTGGTAACGCCCGAGAAAGTGGCCGAGGCAGCCGGATTGGCGAAACGCGGGGTCGTGTACAACCTGGCCGTGCCGCTCGGCCGCGGCGAACGCATCTATCCGGGGTTCCATGAGACGTGGCGAATCACGACCGCGAATACGAATCAGCCAACCGACGTTGGTGTTTCCGGCGACGTGCTCGCCATGCATTCGCACGCCGGGACCCACGTCGATGCGCTGAGTCATTTCTGGCGAGACGGAACCTTGTACAACGGGCGCGATGCCTCAGCCATCAACTCGCGGGAGGGTGTGACATGGGCGGGCATAGACCGCGTTGGGAGTTTCGTAACGCGCGGAATCTTGGCCGACATCCCCCGGCATCGCGGTGTCGAATACTTGACCCCGGAGGACGGGATCTCCGGTCAAGACCTGGCGGAGTGCCTGGCGGCGGAGGGCATCGAACCGCGGCAGGGGGACGTCCTCCTGTTGCGGACGGGATGGCACCAGATGTTCTCTCGTGATCGCGCCATGTGGGACTCGGGCGAACCGGGGTTCGACGAGTCGAGCGCGGAGTGGTTGAGCGATCAAGGAATCGTCGCCGTCGGAGCCGACTCACCAGGTCTGGAGTGGATCCCCAGCTACCCGCATTCGAACCCATTCCACGTCCGCGCGCTGAGGGATTTCGGCATCTATATCTTCGAGAACCTGGACCTTGAAACGCTCGGTGAGGACCGGGCCTATGAGTTCATGTTCGTGGCAGCTCCGCTGCCGCTCGTTGGCGGGACGGGGGCATCCTGTGTTCCCGTGGCCATCACGTAGCGACGTCATCTGCGAGCCCTATCCCCCACCACGGCTGAGATTCACGAGTGTCGTTTGACCGTTGATACGCTGGCCACAACTTCGTCGGAATGGCTTGGTAACGGGAGGGTGAACCATGGCGGCTGAACCCAATGACGCGAAAGCGCTTGGCTCGCTTCGAGTACTGGACCTCGGTGGATTGCCGACAGCCTACGCGTCCCGCCTGCTGGCAGACTTTGGCGCCGATGTCGTGCTTATCGAACCGCCTGGAGGAGATATATCGAGGGCGATGCCGCCGTTCGCCGCAGGTATCGAGGATGGAGATCACAGCCTCTCGTTCCTGGCCCTCCACACGAACAAGAGAAGCTCTGTCATCGATGTCAGGTCCGATATTGGGCGCTCTCAGCTATTGGAGTTGGTCCGCGGTGCGGACGTGTTGTTGGAGAGCTTCGCGCCGGGCTACCTAGCGGGGATCGGGCTCAGCTTCGCAGACCTCCATGCGGCGAACCCGAGGATTGTCGTCTGCTCCGTAACTCCGTACGGGCAGACCGGGCCATATGCCGGATACAGGGGGTCGGACCTCCATGCCGAGGCGATGGGCGGGGTGATGATGCTGCAGGGCGACCCCACGAAAGCGCCGTCGATGTCACCCGCGTTCCTTGGCTACTCCCTGGCTGGCGTTCACGCCGGGCTAGGCATCATGCACGCGCTGTTCGCGCGAGAGA
>JASLZO010000015.1:0-1868 GCA_030754805.1 Dehalococcoidia bacterium | reverse complement strand
ACGTGGACGTCTCCATGCAGGAGGCGAACGCGAACATCCACTTCATCGTGTCGCAGTACGGATACAACTCGACCATCGCTCAGCGACCGGGCGTTGGTGCCGGAGGCGGAAGTGGGATCTTCGAGTGCTCGGACGGCTGGGTCGGTTTCTCGCCGATCCAACCGAACCAGTTTCAGGCCCTCGCGGACTGGATGGACAATGAGGTCTTGAAAGACCCGGTGTGGCAGGACCTGCGTGTGCGGATGGAGAGCGGAGAGTTCGTCAGTTCCGAGGTGTCGGCGTTCATCGCCGGGTTTACGGTGGCCGAGTTCGTGGACGAAGCGCAGAAGCGCAGGATTCCCGCCGCTCCCGTAAGTACCGTCGCCGGGCTCGCATCGAACGTTCACCTGAACGCGCGCGAGTATTTCCAGGAAGTCGAAAGCGATAGCGCTGGTCGATACACCCTGCCCGGGCCGCCTGGGCGGTTCAGTGAGACCCCGTGGAGGATCGCCCGTCCCGCCCCACGACTCGGCGAACACACCGACGAGGTACTGGCAGAGGCTAAAGCATCGATTCCGGCTGCACGGGCGGGGCCAACTCGCTCGGGTGCGTCTTCGGCACCGTTCGATGGGATACGGATCACGGACCTGACCCGGGTATGGGTCGGCCCGTACGGGACGCGTCAACTCGCCGACTTCGGTGCCGAGGTGATCAAGATCGAGTCGTCGCTGTTCGACGCGACGTCGCGGATCGCGGGCATTTTGCCGATGCATCCCGAGTTGAACCGAAACAAGCTAAGCATCACCGTCGATCTTCACCACAAGGATGGCCAAGACCTAGTGAAGCGACTAGTCGCGACCAGCGATGTCGTCGCGGAGAACTACGCACCAGGGGCGCTGAAAAGGTGGGGATTGGACTACGACAGCCTCCGGCAGGTGAAGGAGGACATCGTCTACATCAGCATGCCCGGGTGGGGGTCAACCGGCCCCTTCTCTCATCACGTGCTGTTCGGCCTGCAGGCGCAGACCGCGTCCGGCGTCACCCACCTGTGGGGACATCCGGACTCGCCGCCGTCGTTGCGATGCGGGATCTACTACGCGGATTTCTTCGTTGGAGCTCAGTGCGGCTTGATGCTGGAGACCGCGCTGTACCACCGGAAACTCACCGGGCAGGGACAGCTGATCGAGGTCTCTCAGGTTGAGGCGCAGGCGAACGCGCTCGGTATCCCTCTGCTGGACCATTTCGTGAATGGCGTCGACACCCAACCAGAGGGGAACGCACGGAGCTACGCAGGACCGCACGGAGTGTACCCGTGCAAGGGGGTCGACGCCTGGTGCACGATCGCTTGCTCGACAGAGGAAGAGTGGGGCAGCCTGGTTGGTGCGCTAACGCCGCCGATGGGGCAGGCCCCTGAATGGACCGGCGATCCCCGGTTCGCCACGCTCCCGGCTCGGGTCGAGAACCGAGAGGCGCTTGATACCGCGCTGTCCGAATGGACCTCCAACCTCACACCGAAACAGGTGATGACGATGCTGCAACGGCACGGAGTACCCGCGAGCGCCGTTCAGACGACCGAAGACGTGTACTTCGATGGGCACCTGCGGGGGCGGGGTTACGTCGTTGATATCCAACATCCGGAGACGCAGTGGGGCCAGCTGGGGCACGCGACGTTCGGGGCGCAGCTCTCCGAGACGCCGGGTCAGATCAGGCTCGGGGCTCCTGCGCTGGGACAGGACAACGACTACGTACTCGGCGAATTGTTGGAGATGGAAGAATCCGAGGTGGCGCGGTTGCGTGAAGACGGCGTGCTCGCCTGATTGAAGCGATCGGGTAACAACTCAGACGCCTGGCGTGAGGGATTCTTGCGGAAACTGATCGGGCTCGTGCTC
>JASLZO010000159.1 GCA_030754805.1 Dehalococcoidia bacterium | reverse complement strand
CCCTCGATCTCGCGCCCGATGGGGTTGGGGCGGTCGAGCACGATGACGCGGGTCCCGACACGCTCGGCGGCCTCCATCGTGAAGGCCAGCGTCGCAGCGTAGGTGTAGAAGCGGGTCCCGATGTCCTGGATGTCGTAGACGATCGCGTCGACGTCGTCATATGAGAACAACATCGCGGATTCCGCGCGCCGATCTCGGGCCGCGTCGGACACCTGAACCGTCGTCCGCATGCCCATTTGCTCGCAGAGGTGGGCGGTCAGACCCATGTCAGCGTGGGGAGCCCCGCCTCCGTACTTCGTGAGGATCACCGCATCCGCGCCGAGGGCGGTCTTCGCAGTGTGCGCCGCCATCATGCAGTTCCGATTGCGGTCCACTTCCTCTGACGCGGCCACCGTCGCGATGGTCCCAACGAACGTGAGTTCGCGCGCCTGGTGACGTCGATAGAGATCAAGGATGATCGGGTGGTTCTGATAGAAGAACGTCTCCACGGACATGTTGAAGTTCGAGCTGGTGACGACTGCTCCATCCAACCACTCGGCGGGATGGAGCAGGACCGGCACCATGCCTGCCGTGTTGCTCCCGTAAAGGACCTGCTCGTCCGGCTCCGCGATCATCTGATGGCCGTAGATCTGCGCGATATAAGCGACTCGAGGCAAGCCTTCTCGCCCGGAGACTCGTGGTCCTTCGATGTCGATAACTTCGGTCGATGCTGGCTGCTGCCCGATCGAAGCCTTGGCCATATGAATGGCCGTCTTCAGCATCGCCGCTCGATAGGCGTTCTGCGCAGAATGCCGCGGGACATCGGCCCCCGCTTGGGGCGCAATGACCACGTGCTGTAGCCCGCCGTAGTCGGATGCTTCTGCCGCGGGACCACTCATCTCCAACATGCGTCCTGTGAGAGGAGGGGCTCCTTCGTCTACCAAGGAAACGGCAGTCCCTCTCAATACGTGGGTCGTCCCGTTTCCGGCGATGGCATGGTTGCCGATCACCCCTGGAAAGTCGGTGCCGTCACCGAGTTCTTTCGCTCGGGGCTCGACGACGTCCGCAATAATTCCTGCCCGGAACGAGTCTCCTGGTTTGGCGATCTCAAGCTCGACGCCCGTTAGCCGGCGGTCTTCCAGGATCTCACGGACGAGTTCGTCTTTATCGAGGACAAGACGGGTCCCCGCGAGGCTGGTACTGCCACCGAAAGAAATGTCCGAAATCGGATGGATCGCGAGTGATAGCGACAATCTCATACCCCCAGAACCAACGACAAGAGCATCGACCCCTTGGAATCTGCTTCAGATTAGAGGCGGCGTCAAGATGCCGTCAAACACATCCGCAATCGTGCTTTCAACCGCCGGTCAGCGCTTCCCGAGTCAATCCGTTGGGGTCTTCGATGGGGTGTACATCTCGACCGTCCAATCGTGCCGTCACGCGAGCCGGATCCGCACCGCCAGAGGAATCGAATAACAGGACAAGGTCGGGGTGGCGCAGGTTCGTGAGCCCGGCACGAGCAAGCGCACGGGCATCTTTGGATCCCGCCACGCCGGTCAGTTTGAGTAGCAGCGATGGCGCGAGAAGACGGGACAGGGCTTCACCGAACCCCGCAGCGAATGCGTTGTAGCTCCGATGGAGATTGGGAAAGTTGCGTAGTGCCCAGTGGGCCTGGCGCCGGTATCCGATGTCCTCCGTCAAGTCCGCAAGTTTCACGAAGAACAACGCGATGACCGCGTTCTGTGTCAGGACCGTCATCGGCTTCGCCATACCGGCCGGCCCGGTTCCCGAAACGTCCCAGAACCCGCCGTCCGGGTTTCGAAAGTCGCGCACCAGCTCCTCCGCCAGGGTCTTCGCTCGTTCGAGATAGCGCGAATCACCCAGGATGGCGTAGGCGTCCAACAGCGCCTTCCCCATATACGCCGAGTCCATCACGATGTCGGGGACGCTCGACGTTCCATCGGCGAAGAGATGAAACATCCCCCCGTTCGGATCTCGGAGCCGTGACCACAGGAAATCGAGCGCAGTGACAGCCCGATCGCGCGCATCCTCACGGCCAAGGACCCACCAGGCCTCGAGCAGGGACGAGATCACCTGCGCGTTCTGGTCGGTATAGATGTACTCGTCGACAATCGACAGCAATTGGCGCTGTCCCTGCGCCGGCCGCTCCCTCAAGGCCCCACCTTCCGGCCGCACGTAGTCCTGGCACCCGAGAAACGCGCCGGTCGACGCGTCGGAAAGGGTGGTCAGCAGGTAATCAATGAGAGTTTCCGCGGTTGACCGCGCCGGTTCACTTTCGGTCAAGAGGTACGTCCGCAGATAGTTCCCCAGAACGGACCCCTGGTCGGCGAGGAGTTTCTCTGGATGAGGTTCGCGCCAATCCGGTTTTGTGGAATATCGATAGAACCCACCGTCTATCTCGTCGTAGGTACGGCTTTCTTGCATCTTCTCGAGGGACTGCACGACATGGTCGAGATAGGAGGCCTCTCCCGTCAGTCCGTGCAGGTAAAGAAAGAATTCGTTGGCTTCGGCATGAAGGAACTTGTTCTGTGTCGGATCGTCGTACCCACCGTGGGCATGATCGGCGAGTCCTTCAACGATCCCAACGATCTCGTCGACGATCCGTGCATCGAGCCGAGATTCGGCGCGTGCGGCTTGTGACCGTTGCTCGAGGCTCGATCTAGTTTCGGCCACCGTGGTTTCGATGGTCGCCCGATCGTCCGAGAACATCCGGACCGTCTTCGCAAGGATGTCCAAGAACGGCTCCGGCGCCAGGTGGTTGACGCTGAAGAGGTGGTCGCCCTGCGGCGTCATGAACGCGATCGTCGGCCATCCGTCCTGGTTGTAGCGCAGATCCACGTCTGGCCTTTGCGACTCTTCGACTCGGATCGGGATGAAGTAGGCGTTGAGCAGCGCGATCACCTCGTCGCTGGAGAGCGTAGTCTCGTCCATGCGTTGACAGAATCCACACCAGAAAGCGGTTAAGAACAGCGCGACCGGCTTGTCCTGAGCGACCGCGAGGTCGAATGCCTCCTGGCCCCATTCGTGCCAGTCGACCAGATGTGCTCGATTTGAGCGAACCGAGAACCGGTGCATACCTGGTCCCTTAGCCTCTCGTTATCAAACCCATGATCATGTGACACGAATGCTACCTGACCCTCCGAGAGAGGTGTATTCCCTCATTGCGCGAGCATGCCGCCGTCTATGACGAGTTCCGCCCCCGTGATGAACGAAGCCTCGTCCGAAGCCAGAAACAGGACGGCGGAGGCAACCTCCTCGGGCCTCCCGAGCCGGCCCATCGGAATCCGACGCTCGTACTCTGCACGCTTCGCCGGATCGGAGGTAACCGCCTCGAGCATATCCGTGTCGATCGGGCCCGGATGAACAGAGTTGCAACGAATCGCGTCTCGGGCATGTTGGAGGGCAGTGACCTTGGTGAGGAGATGAACGGCGGCCTTGGACGCGTTATATGGGACCCCGAGCGTTGGGCTGGCAACAAGGGCGCCAGTCGAGGAGACGTTCACGATCGAGCCTCCGCCGCCGGCTCGCATCACTGGGATGGCGTGTTTGGTCCCCAGAAACGGTCCCTTGGCGTTCACCGCCATGATCCGATCCCACTCGAAAGCATCTGTTTCCTCGATGCCCTCCCTGCTCACGATGCCAGCGTTATTGACGAGGATGTCTAGCCGTCCGAACTGGGATTCAATGCCGGAGATAGCACGGACCCA
>JASLZO010000158.1:239-3722 GCA_030754805.1 Dehalococcoidia bacterium | reverse complement strand
CATCGACGCCCCCAACATCGTGCACACCAACACGCTGGCCGAAAACATCGCCGATATTCAGGAAAAGGACCGATTCGACGTTATTCTCGCCAACCCGCCCTTTGGCGGCAAGGAACGCGAGGTCGAACGTAACGTTCTGGCCGACGATGGCATGGTCGGAAATGAACTCCCGCAGATCGGCCGCGACCTCATCGAATGGAGGAGCGTCTTCGAGATCAGAGTCTTTGATCCCCGTCAGCAGGGAGATGAATTGCGACAGTTTCCTTCCGGGGGAGACGAGTTGGTCGAAGGTGCCGAGAATCCCGTCCTCGTTGAAGCGGACGGCACCAACTTCGATAATCTCGTCTGCCTCAGGTTGGAGACCAGTCGTCTCCAGGTCGATCGCGACGTAGGTGCGGGCGAGGGTTGGAAATGCGCCCTGGGTCACGTCCCACCGTGGACCTGGGCGTCGTCGAAGGGTTCGTCCCAGAAGGGCACCATCTCGCCTCGGATGAACGATCCCGAGGGGTAGTAGCGGCCGGACCGCATCTCTTCGATGAACTCTCCGACCGTCGTCACGGTTCGGTCAAGGACGATTCCGCCCGCACCGATTCCATTAACCGAGTGGGAGTCGCTGCCCCCGACCCCGGTCTTCCCGAGTCTCTTTGCGACTTCGAGCGCGAACCGATTCTCCCTACTGTTGTTCGCGCCGTTCACCACTTCCATCTCATCAACCAGTTTGAACAGCTGGAGATCGGCCGCTTGTTCCACGTTGTGTACCTTCGCCCAGCCGCTCACTTTTGGGTTGTCGAACATCCGCCGGAACGGGTGCGCCGCAATCATAAAGCCGTCCGCGGCGTTCACCGCGCGTTTCAGAGTTTCCGCACGGTGAATCCCGGCTCCATATCCCTCAAGGCCGAACGTCGTGATATGGCCGAGGTCGGTCGCGACCTCCATCCCAGGGATGATGATGAACTCGTGATCCTGCGCGAACCGTTCGAGTTGGAAGCGGTCCCAGACCGTCCCGTGTTCCGTTACGCAGACTCCGTCGAGTCCGACCTTTTTCGCCTGCCGAACGAGGTCGCCTGGCGAAAGGCCGCTGTCGGAAGAACCCCAATTGGTGTGAACATGAAGGTCGAGTTTCATCATTCAAAAAGGTCGCGTCATTCTACAGAACGTGTCTCGGGGCTTCGTTCTCATTTCACTTCGATCTGGCGAGCGCGACCCTCTACTACCGCCGCATCCATCCCACACTGATGCGCGCGACGATATTGGTTGCCGAATAAGCTGATATCGAGATGTTCTATCGGAACAACACAAAACGAGGACCTCAGCGATGGTTTGCCTGCGCAACCAAGTTGTTGCCCGTCATCCCCCCTGTGGTTGTCGCCTACGACGAAGCAACAGGGGCGGGGGTCGCGTACAGCAGGCGGGTCGACGGGCAGATCTCGGAGTTCGCCGCAGAAAAAACAGATGGACGGTTGCTCCTCCAGGATGTGGCGACGGGCACCCGTTGGAACCTCGAGGGAATCAGTATCTCCGATCCTCTTCCGGCTGAGCGGCTCCGATTCGTCCCTTCAATCATCTCGGAGTGGTACGGCTGGTCGACCTTTCATCCGGAGGCGCAGTTATTCGCGAACCCGGCTCATCCGGAGGTCGGTTGATTTGGACCGTCCGATCTCGACCACTCTCCAGAAGCTCGGGATCTCCGGCGCCGCCCAACAGGTCCAGGCACGAGCTGTTTTGGAGGCCGCCGGAATTACTCGAACCGGACGCCGGAACATGGCGGAAGAAAAAGAAACACGCGCCCGGTCCCTATTGACCGAAACCCTGGCGTTCCATTGCGCGAACGCGGCTTGCCGGATCAGACTGGACTCCCGTCGCGACGGGCGGGCCCTCATCCTGGTGGAACGGTTCGCCTGTGAAGTCTGCGAGGGATCCGTGAACCGGGCATCCCTGGAGCGGATGGCGCAGGCGATGGCCGACGCAGGCATGTCGAAAATCGTCGTGGTTGGTGGTCATCTACCCCGGCATACGACACTGCGAGATGTCAGCCCTCCGGGTATCAGTTGGCGCCTCATCGATGGCACGCGCAGGGTTATTTCTAAAGACTCGGCGAGCGACCTTGCATGGGCGGACGTAGTCGCCGTGTGGGCGGCAGCAACGCCGCTTGCTCATACAGTTTCGGCACAGTACACCTCACACGAAAAGACCATCATCGTTCCGCAGAGCGGCATCGCCGCTTTGGCAGACGAGGTCACGCGGTACGCGAGCCTTCACCGTCGACGTGACTCGGACGACTAGCTCCGGTGCCCACTGAAGGCTCCTCGCTCCTGCGAGGCCCTTCTTTCACGAACATACAGAGCACTGCCGCCACAAAGAGGGAGGCCGCGCCAATGTAGAAGCCGTTGGACAGGGAATTCGTGAGGTCACTGATCAATCCCGTGATGACCGGGCCGACGAATGAGCTTCCGACGGCAAAGGCGTTCAACAAGCCGATCGCGGTGCCCAATCCCTGGCGGGTTTGCACCAGATCTCCGGCCCAGGCGACGAGGACCGGGTTCCAGGCCAGCGAACTGACCAGGCCGTACACGGCGAGCGCTCCAAGGAGCACCGCGGACGACGATGCGATGCCAATCATGGTGATCGCCCCGCTCCCGACCAGCAGCATCCCAACCGATATCCACTTTCGTCCGATGCGGTCCGAAAGAGGTCCCCATGCCAGCGCCCCTGGGATCGCCGCGACCGCGAGCACAGACGTGAATTGTCCCGCCTTCGTGAGGTCAAAGGCACGGTTTTCGAGGAGGAAGCTGGGTGCCCAGGTGATGAGAACCCAGAACCCATAGAGGGCGAAGAACGCAGCGATGCTAAGGATGAGGAGGTCGCGGTTCCCGAGCGCCAGCCTGAGGGTCTCCAGGGGGTTCGCCCGGACCGGGGAGACAGTCGTCGGCGTCCGGCGGGATGAATAGAGGATCAAACCGGCGATCAGGATCGTGGGTACTGACAGGAGAAGGAACGGTTGACGCCATGAACCGAGCGCGGTGGCCATCGGGGCAGCAAACGCCAACCCAAGGCCCAGTCCTGCGGCCATGCCTACTGAAACGAACGCCGAGGCGATTCCGCGCCGGGCAGTTGGAACCGAGCCGATGGTCAAGGAGTACGAGCCGGAGTAGTAGGCACCCGCACCGGCGCCGTGCAGCGCGGCGAACGCCAGTAGCACCAGGTACCAATGGCTGAGCGCGCCTATCCCGATCAGGGAAAAACCAACCAGAAGATAGGTGGCGAAAAGAATTCGTCCCGGGCCGTAACGATCGCCGAGTATCCCCGCGGGTATCTGCATGCCCACGTAGAACACGAAGTATGCACTGACGATCAGTCCGCGCAGCGTATCGCCGATCCCGAATTCGTGTCCGACGATCGGCAGCAGGGGCAAGATCAGTACACGATCGAGGTAGAGGAAGACCCAGCCAAGAGACAGAACAGCCACTCTGCCGACGACACCAG
>JASLZO010000158.1:0-229 GCA_030754805.1 Dehalococcoidia bacterium | reverse complement strand
AGACGCAACGGGTTCGGGTCGGGCTGGGGTCGGTGAGTCCATCATTCTCCGAACCTGCTACGCGGTCACGAAGTTGGGTCGTTCGAAAATCGGCCATGTATCGGCCCTTGCGATACATGAGATCCTAGAACTCGTCGCGGGGAACCCTCTACTGGAGTTGCACCACGCCGCAGGTGGAAATCCCCAACTCTCCGGCGTGATCGCCGTTGATCTCCAGCGCGTAAACGAC
>JASLZO010000157.1 GCA_030754805.1 Dehalococcoidia bacterium | reverse complement strand
CCCACGTCAATGTGTCCCAGTCCACGGCCGGTGGCGAGGTCAATGATCGATACGTCGTTGCTGCCCGCGTTCGCGATGAAGGCTGAACTGGCGTCGGCCGAAATCGCCATCGCGAACGGCATGTTCACCGGCTCATCCGCCGTATCGAGCGTGATCCGCCCGCTGCGGCTCAATTGGGCAGAGGTCAGGTCGACCGCGTTCACCACGGGGAAAACAGTGTCGTCGAACACCATGTAAGGGTTTTCCGTGTTGGTCTTCGTCTGCGGCAGGTACGCAAACTGCTCATCGGGTCCGACGATTACGAACTGCGACAGGTTTGAGTCAACGCCGGTCGAAAGCACCCATGCGACGGATAGCGACTCAGTATCGATTGCCGTCAGCTCGCCGGAGTAGAGATGGGTGACCAGAAGCGTCTGGGCCTCATCAGCTAGTGCCATCCCGGCGGGGAATGCGCCGACGGTCATCCGATCCGATACTTCGCCCGTGCCCGCTCTCAGGACCGTGATCGTGTCGGTCAGCAAATGGGTGACGAAAACCGACTGCGCGGTGGCGACGACCCCGTACGGCTTCGGGCCCACCACCCACTCTTCCTCGACACCCATCGAGATTGGGTCGAGTTTGGAGACAGTGCCCGAACCGAAGTTGGTGACGTACGCCACTGAGCCGTCAGGGCTGAACGCGACCGTTCGCGGGTCGATGCCGACCGAAACCTCGCCGAGTCTCACCAGACCGGTCGGGTCGACGATACTCACGGAGTTGCTGTCCGGGTTCACTGCAGCGAGAAGATCACCCGAGGGCGAGAATGACACGGCGGATGCCGACGTCGACTTAATCGGTGCGGCCCCCGGTCCGATGTCTATGGGCTCCTGGGTTGGGGAAGGCGCCGAGGGAACCGGTGTCTGCGTCGCCTGATCGTCAGGGGTGCGCCCAACTGGAGTCGGCTTCGGATCTGCCTCGCAGGCGACCATGAAGGCAGCGAGGGCGATCGTGACCGATGCCCAAACTGCCCAACGAACGTTGTTCCTGTCTAATTCCATTCGAGACCGCTCTCCTAAAGTAGAGGTTGCGGCACGACCTTCGCGCCGTAGGCCGTGATCTGACCCACCCACTGTGCGGAATCGCCCTCGACCATTTCCTGAGCGGTGAAGGTGACGGTGATCATGTCGGCCAGGCCTCGCCTGACATCGAAGTTTGCAGCCAGTCGGTTCATCGCGTATGCGTCTAGATCCCATTTGAGGCGGCCGCCGACGACGGGGAGGTCAGTCTCGACGAGCACGGTCCCAGGCATCGAGACGCTGACATGCGCTGTTTCGATCGGGGCGCCATCTGGTATCAAGGCCTCAAACGTCGCCGTAGTGCGCGTGCTGCAGTGCCACTCAGTGGCGGGAAGCCCTTCCAAGTCGGTACTCACGCGAAGACGCTGCGTGTCTTCGTCAACGACGATGAACGAATAGGAGGTGCCGTCAGGCGAAAGAACCCCACCGGTTGGATATGGCTCTTCGACGTTGCCCGCACTGGTCATGCCGTCATGCATCACGGCCACGTCCACGGCCCACAGCCCGGGCTCGTCGACGGTAAAGTCGTCGGCCGCTTGGTAGTAGAAGCCGACCGCGTTCGCCCGACCCTCGAACTGGCGCTCAACCCCCGTCGGTGACGTGATCGTGTAGCTGACCCGGCTGGGGAGCGTGGGCATCAGTGGGCCTGACATCTGGAACGTCTCACCGACGTTCATGATGGTGCCGGGCCGTACGCCGAGCGGCGTGAAGAACATATCGATTTCGCGCTCATGCACGGTGAAGAGAGGCCCACCGTTCGGGCCACCAGAGGCCCCTTGGAACGGCGGGAATACACGAATTCCCAGTGGGTCACTATCCGGAGTCAGGACCCAGCCGGATCCGTAAATCGCGTACGTTGCCTCGCCCTGGATCCGGTCATGAATGACCGCCGCTCCGTAGAGGAACTTGAAATCTCCGGGCAGGTCGCCTTCGGGGCCGACGCCGGACTGGATGTAGTACGGGTCGTCGAACTGCCAGTACGACTCACTCACGTCGGACCCATGAATCATCTCTCGGACCCGGATATCCGGTCGTTGAGCGGCGCTATACATGTACGCCCAGAGCCCGATCTCATTTGATTGCATTCCGATGAGGCCGGATCCGTCGTCCGCGTAGGTGACCAACGGCATCTGTCCAATCGTGATTTGTTCCTCCACCGAAAGACCGTCGATGAGGGGATTGCCGAAGTGGCGGAACTGGTCAGCTGCCTCGTTTGCAAGACGGGAGGTGCTATCGACGATTTGAACACTGCCCCTGAGACTCACTGCATCCTCGCCACCGCGGTTGCTCGTCCCACCCCATTGGACGTCACCGTTCGCGTACGGGGGCCACAGGAGGCCTTCGTCCGAAACCCTATACCCCGAGTCAACGCCGTACATGCCAATCGGGGGGTCGTAGTCGGGTCGGAAGAACCACTGGCCCTGCGAACCGATCCCGCGTCTGCCGCGAGCCCGAATCTCCTGAACGGTCGAGGCCACCACGCTGCCCGTCCGGAGCCGTCCGACCCACAGATCTCCGTCGGGCTCCTGATAGCGGGCTTCGATGTCAACCCTGAACTCGCCTTCGGAATCGAAGGACAACCCTTCGCCGGCCCCGTCCCACCGCCCGGCTTCGCTCGCGACGCCCTCGAATTCGTGCAGTTTTCGTGTCCCATCGGCCTGAACGTGAAGCACCGAATACTGAACGGTCACCGGGACGTTCGGCCAGACCTGGAGCGACAGCGGCACGTCGTCTCCAACCTCGAACGGCGTAGCGGCGAGGAATCCCATCCCTAGCTTCAACGCTCTACCCACCGTCACCCGATATTCACCGGACAGGTCGAACCGTCGTCCGTCGAAATCGGTCGCGGCCCCGCTTAGCTTGATCAGGTAGTCGCCGTCTGTCGGGAATTCATAGGCGAACTCGTTTTCGGCGCCACGCGCCTGGACTAGGCCCGAGAGATGCCCTCCCGTCGCGATGGCGCCCGAATAACAATCCGGCGGTGTGGGCACACGGAACGCTAGGTGGGACAGCGGGGCCGGGCCGAGACGGTCCTCACCCCCGTCCGGCCGAGTGACCTCGACCATCAACTCGCTGGTGGAAAAGTCCAAAGACGCGGGGGTGATGGCTGGTGGGCTCCGATCCATGGCACCGAACATCGGTAGATACGGTGCCAGGCTGTAACTCCACGGTCGGCCATCAACGTCGGCCCGAGGGATCACGGGATCGTGCCGTGCGATAATCCTCGGACTCACGTCGAACCATTCCTCTTGCTGGGTCGGCCTGATTCCGCCGCGCGCTCCCTCATCGATGACGTCGGCGAACAGTGTCGTCGCGAGCATTGGTGGGTTTACGACGCCAATCTCGAAATTGCCGATCGGCGCCTCGCAACAAAGTCCCACGCGGGCAAACTCCCGGGCGGTGAAGAAGATGTCCACCATCTTGAGTTCGGCCGTGAGGCGGTACAGACCGTCGCTCCAAGTGCTCGGGATCGTCACCTGACCGGCGATATCTGCGACCCATGTGTCGCTCTCGCGCCGCCATCTGATGGCGATGGGACTGCTCACCCTCCGCATCTCCGTGTGCATGAGAATCGATCGCTCGATCGGCAGGCCCGTTGGAGTTAAGAAGGACGAGACGTACTCCGCCCCGTACCCAACCTGACGCCCGTCTGAGTCGGTGAGCATCA
>JASLZO010000156.1 GCA_030754805.1 Dehalococcoidia bacterium | reverse complement strand
CAGGGAGAAACGCTCCGCCGAGTGCAAACCCCGTGAGGTTCATCGCTCCGTCAGTCACATATTCGATCCGCACCAGAATCTCCAACCCGCGATACGCCGACAGATCGACCGTTTCATCGATCCATTGGCCTCTGGAACCCCCTCCACTGTTTCCTGTGTATCCGGGGCCGAACGCCTGGCCAATCGGGTTCTCCGATTCTGGAACCATGGAAGGGCTGGCAACCGGCTTCCAGGTCTCTCCATCATCCAAAGAGACGACAACGTAGGCGAAGTCCCAAATCTCTTCGATCTCGTGCCAGATGCGAAGGGTCAATTCGGCATCCTGCACGTCCCGAAGATCGAATGACCGAGTCAGCGTGGCATCGGCAGCGTCTTCGCCACCGCTCCACCAGGACGATGCAGGTTCGCGGTCCGCTTCGGGGATGAGCCGCCCGACGAACTGCCCCCGGAAATGCAGCAAGTAGCTCTCATCACTCGCGAGGTTGAGCGCAACGTAATAAGGTGCAAATTGCGGAGCTTGACCCTCCTCGAAACTGCTGGTCTCTCGAATCGACCTGCTCGGCGACAGGCGCACCTGCCGCTCTGGGTACGAGTCCCAGGTGGACTTCGTATCCAGGTAGTTCGCTGATCCCCACTCCGCCAGCAAATCGCGCCAAGATAGGTCATAGCCCTGTTCGCCCAAGTACGCGTCGATTCCGAGAAAGCCATCTTCCTGCCGTGCCACGAGCCTCCCTAAACCCCCGTCATCGTCCGGATAGTGGAGCCACATGTAGTACATCAACAACCCGGCAGACCCATAGTCCGCGGCCGTTCCGATCCCCGCCGTCCAGGCATTCAACTGGACGGCGTGCCTAGCCGCGTACGCACTGATGAATACTTCGCCGTCATCAAAGAGCAGATTCGCGAGTACCGAAAGCCCTTCGTTCACCCAACCTTCCTCGTCTGGGTCCGTCGCCCGGTGGACAACATGCTGGAATTCGTGGGCGACCAACCCGACATAGAGCGGTGACACCGGGTTGGCAAACCCGGTGTTCAGGTAGATGAGTCGCCGCTGATTGCTGAACGGGTAAATCTCTGGTGGATATTCGTCGGTCGAATCGTAGTATCCGGCCACCGCCGGTAGCGCAAGGTGCAACATGGCAATGGGGCCAAATTCCCCGTCACCTGGCGGGGACCCGAACGTCGAGAGGATGGAGGGGTAGATCTCCTCCTCAAAGACCCGCCCGGCCTCCACCAACGCCCCATCCGGCAAGTTCGTCCCATTTTCGGTGTACAGGTCGGCATGCAATGTCGAGTAACGCAACGTTGCGTCAACCTGGAACGTGACGCCCTGGGTCAGGTCGAGCGCCCAGAGGGTCGCCGTGTCTCCAACACTCTGACGCGAAAGCACGGTGGAGCTCCAGCCCGGTGCGATCTTTCCGAAACGCTCGGCCAGGTCATAGAGGTCCAGACCCGGAATCGTTTGCTGGTTCTCGAACGTTAGCTGCCGTCCGGTTATCCGTGGAATCAGCGTTGATATCGCGGCCGGAGGAGGTGTCGGGGTCGGCAATACGAGGGCAGGCGTCAAGGTGGCAGGCACCTCGACAGGAACGGTGTCTTCATCTATCGGCGTTGGCGTGAGTTGCAACGGAGGAATTAGGGAAACATCTGGGCTGGCCTCGATGGCATTCTCTGCCGGAACGGTATCGAGCGTGTCGGAGGTCGTCGTTGGGATGGGAGCAGCCTGGCATGCGGTCATCAACACCACCGCCAACGACAAGGCGGCAGGTATCCAGACGTTGACATGTCCGTTCCCACGCAACCAACGTTCGGGCATCAGTCAGTTGAACTTATTCATGGCGCGTTCCAGTCCTTCGCCCACTAGCGCCTCGACGCACTCAGCGGTCCGGCTCAGAGCCTCGGTCAGCATTGCCTCCTCATCCGAGCTGAACCGCCCGAGAACATGCCCGATGGCGTCGCGGCCGCTGGCCTCCGGGCGTCCGATTCCTATCCGAAGCCGTGGGAATCGGTCAGTCCGAAGGGCCGTGATTACGGACCGCATACCGTTGTGCCCGCCTGCGCTACCGTAGGGACGAAGACGCGTCTTCCCCAGTGGAAGATCGAGATCGTCATACACGATCAGGACCTTCGATACTGGGGTGTTCGTCCGGCGGGCGAGCGGGCCGATAGATTCGCCACTCACGTTCATGAACGTCTGAGGGATCGCGAGCGTTACCTCGGTTCCTTCTATCGAACCGGTGCCAACCAACGCGTTCGCACGACGAGCGTCCATGGTGATGGTGTGTTTTCGCGCGAGATGTTCGATGGCCATCCCACCGGCGTTGTGCCTGGTGTTGCGGTATCGTCCGCCGGGGTTGCCCAGTCCGACGACAAGATAGCCGTGGCGATCATCCCGTCCGGAATCGCTGTCTCCTTCGATGGCCGGCTGTTCGGCCCCGAATACCCTGCTTGTCATCCGGCGTAATTGTCGCAACGGTCCGCTTGGAGTTCGCCGCCCATCTTCAATCGGTTGGATGAGAGTTGCGAGCATCCTCCGTCATCCGCAGGAACTCGACCTCGCCGATCACCGGCGTTTCGAGTTTCCGCGCACGGTCGACCTTCGAACCCGGGGCCCCACCGGCAACGAGGAAAGATGTCCGTTTCGTGACATTCCCCGACGCCTTTCCCCCTAGGTCGCGAACGATAGCTTCCGCCTGGCCACGAGATAACCGTTCGAGTCGACCCGTGATGACGAACTCCCAACCCTTCCAGGGAAGGTCCGCGGCCAGCCGGACGGTCGTCGGTTCCATCGTCACGCCAGCCGACCGAAGGCGCTGGACGAGGCCAACGTTGGCCTCGTCCAGGAACCATTCGTGCACACTCTTTGCCACGACGGGTCCAATCGAGTACACGTCCTGGAGTGCTTCCTGGTCCACCTCGGCCAGCTTACCGATGCTGCCGAATCGCTCCGCGAGAATGGCGGCGGTCTCAAAACCGACGTGTCGGATACCAAGGCCAAAGACTACGCGGTCCAGAGGTCGTCCCTTCGAATCGTCGATGGCGGCAATCACATTCTTCGACGACCGTTCACCCATGCGGTCAAGCGACACCAGTTGGTCCTTCGTCACCGAGTAGAGATCAGCAGGGTCACGGATCAGCCCCGCTTCGAAAAAAAGTCCGACCAGGGAGTCACCGACACCTTCGATATCCATCGCTGGCTTGCTAACGAAATGCTTCAACAGTTCATAGCTCTGGGCAGGGCAGGCCGAATTCGTGCAGCGGTGCATTGCGTCGCCCTCAGCGCGCGAGACTGGTCCGTCACACACCGGACAGCGTTTCGGCATCTTGAATCGCCATTCGGCCCCGGTCCGCACTTCCACCGACGGACCCACGACCTGCGGCACGACCTCCCCAGCTCGCTGGACGATGACCATGTCGCCGACTCGGATGTCTTTCGTTTCGATGTAGTCGGCGTTGTGCAGCGTGGCCATCTTCACGGTAACTCCGGACACCGGGACCGGTTCGAGGATCGCAAAGGGGTTTAGTGCGCCCGTCCTCCCGACGTTGACCTCGATCTGATTGAGCCTGGTCAGAACTTGTTCCGCCGGGTATTTGTACGCCATCGCCCATCGTGGTTCACGGCCGACCTGACCGAGCAGGCCATGGAGCCTGAAGGAGTTCACCTTGACCACGATCCCGTCGGTTCCGTAGTTCAGTGACTCCTGGTTCGCCAACGACAACATGTAGTACTCACTCACGTGCGGCGGGTCTTCGACAAGAGATATATC
>JASLZO010000155.1 GCA_030754805.1 Dehalococcoidia bacterium | reverse complement strand
CGGGACCTGAACCTCCTCATGCTGGGCGACGACGATGCCCGATCGCTCGGCGTCAGGGTTGGGCTGGTCCGACCCGTGCTCATCACCGCCGCGACGATGGCGACGGGAGTGGCGGTCGCAGTGAGTGGAATCATCGGGTTCGTCGGGCTTGTCGTGCCGCACATGCTCCGGATCGCACTGGGGCCGGACAACAGGGTGTTAGTCCCCGCTAGCGCGCTCGGTGGCGCCACATTCTTGTTGATTGCCGACACCGTGGCGCGGACCGCCGTGCAACCGGCCGAATTGCGTGTCGGCATCGTAACCGCGTTCGTGGGAGCGCCGTTCTTCTTGTTCTTACTCGTCCGAAACAAACGAAGAGTGGTCTCCCTCTGACCCGAGCCCGAAGCCAATTAGGAAATAAGAGGGATCGAATGAGAAAGCTGCTGAATGTCGTTGCACTGATGCTTGTCGCGCCGGTTGCCGTTTCGTGCGAATCAGCGGCAGAACCGACGGCGACCGCAACAGTTCCGACCGTCATTCCGGCAATGGTCGCATCCACTCCGGAACCGATGTCCACCCCTGACCCGTTCGCGGCCGTGCCCGGCATCGTTGAACCCTCCAACCACGGCTGGCCGAGGGAGGTAGAGGGCCTCAATGGGCTGGTCTCCATCCCGGCGAAGCCGGAGCGGATCATCAACGCTTCCGTCGGACATGATGAGATCACGTTTGCACTGCTTCCAGCCTCACGCGTCGTTGGCGTCGGGGCGTCCACGCAAGATCCGAGGTATTCCAGCGTTGCCGATAGGGCGGTTGGTTTGCCGGTCGTGACGCAGGACCCGGAGACGATCATTTCTCAGTCGCCGAACGTCATCGTGACGAGTCCGTTCTTTCCGGCCGACGGCATCGATGCTCTCCAAAGGCTCGGGATTCCAGTGGTGCAGACCGCGCTGTCCAACGATGCGGAATCGCGCATCCAGGACATCTTGCTCATCGGATACATCTATGGCGAAGAAGAAAGAGCGCTGGAATTGGCCGACGAGGTGCGGCAACGCCTGGACCGGCTGCAGGAAGTCGTTGGTCGCGTCGGCGAAACGTCACCGAGAGTGATCGCTCTGACCAGGTACTTCGACAGTATTTGGACCGCCGGTATCGGGTCGACGGAGGGCGGGATCATCGAGGCGGCCGGAGCGATTAACGTTGCGGCGGAAGCCGGGGTCGAGGGCAACCAAACCACGAGTCTTGAGGGCGTCATATCGATGGAGCCCGAGATCATCATCATTCCGCAACCCGCCGAATCCGGTGCCGGTGAGTTCCTGGGCGACCTGTTGGCGGACGCCTCATTGGCGGCGGTGCCCGCGGTTCGCGACGGGCGGGTCTATGTCGTCGAGAGCAGGTACTTCACCACGCTGTCGTTCTGGAACTTGATTGGCATCGAACAGTTGGGACGGCTCCTGTGGCCGGACGCGTTCGAAGGGGAAGACTTTGGTTCATTCAGCTCGCCCGGAGCTGACTGATGGCGGCCGCTCCGATTGCAGCACGCGCCGTTGACGTGGAGATCGACGCCACGCGCCTCTTGAACTCGGTCTCGGTCGAAGGTGGCGCAGGCGAAGTCGTGGGCCTGATTGGACCCAACGGTGCGGGGAAGACCACGCTGCTGAGGGTGCTCGCGGGATTGACTCGCGCTTCCGGAGGCGGCGCGTGGGTCGATGGGCAGGACCTTGGGCGGCTCGACGCGACGGTGGTGGCACGCTCGGTTGGCTATGTGCCACAGGTTCCGCCTGATACCCATGCATTCCTGAGCCGAGAGATCGTGATGATGGGCCGATATCCGCATTTAGGACGGTTCGGGATCGAACGTGCGTCGGACCACGCAGTGGTCGCTTCCGCGATGGGCGCGACCGAGACCACTCCCTTCGAGGACCGAGCCGTGTACACCCTGTCCGGGGGAGAGCGCCAGCGAGTCTTCATCGCCAGGGCGTACGCGCAACAGCCAAGAGTGCTGTTGTTGGATGAACCTACCGCAAACCTGGACGTTCGGCACCAGATGCGCACGATGTCCCTCGTTCGGTCGACTGCCGACCAGGGAATCTCCGTGATCGCGGCGATGCACGACCTCGCGCTGGCCGCACGGTACTGCGACCGGCTGGTGCTGCTCGTTCAGGGAAGCATGGTCGCCGAGGGTTCACCAGAGGAGGTGTTGACCCCATTCAACATCGAATCGGTGTACGGCGTCCGTGCCGGCGTCTACCCGGACCCGTTCACCGGATCGCTCATGGTGAGCTTCATGGAGCCAACTACAGATGAGTGAGCGCCAGATTTCTCAAGAGGATTGCTGGGATGTGAGCCGAAAGATCCCGCCGTCCTGATAGTCGAGAAGGTATACCTCGCCCGACTCGTCCTCGCCGAACGATGATAGCTGAAGTTCCGTCTCCGCCAGCAACACGTGTTCGGTGGCACCAGCCCCGTTGTATCGGAGGCCCAATAACTTGCCGCTGCAGAAATCCCCGTACAGGTAGGTGCCGTCTAGCTCCGGCAAACGGTCTCCCCGGTAGACGTACCCACCGATGACGGAACACCCATCGGCGTGGGTGTAGTAAACGATTGGACCGGTGAGCCCATCCTGGTCACACGAGAGGTCGTTCAAGGGGTAACAGCGGTCGGCCTCCATGACGTTCCAGCCGTAGTTCCCGCCCTTCGTGACGATGTTCACTTCCTCCCAGGCGTTCTGGCCGACATCGGCCAACCATAAGTCGCCGGTGGCGAGATCGAAGCTGAACCGCCAGGGGTTTCGCAAGCCGTAGGCCCAAACCTCGGGGCGCCCGCGCTCTCCAGAGGCGAACGGGTTGTCGTGTGGAATCTCGTATCGGCTTTCCGCCGAAGAGTTGTGAACGTCGACGCGCAAGACGGAACCCAACAATGTCCTTGGGTCCTGGGCGTTATTAAACGGGTCGCCACCGCTTCCGCCATCGCCGAGACCGATGTAGAGGAACCCATCCGGCCCGAACGCCAACATCCCACCGTTATGGTTGATGAACGGCTGTGGGATTTCGAAAAGAACGAGTTCCGTGGTCGGATCCACGCGAGAAGGAGCGTCGACGTCAACGGTGAACCTCGATATGACCCCTCGTCTCGGTAGATCGACCGAGTAATGGGCATAGAGGTGCCCGTTCTCAGAGAAATCCGGATCGAACGCAAGTCCGATCATCCCCTGCTCGGACCGGACCAAGACCCGATCGCTCAGATCCAGGAATACCGTCGAGTTCACTGCGATTGCCCCTTCGGGGTGGAAAACGACCACTTTTCCCGACTGCGACATTACGAAGATGCGTCCGGACCCGTCGCCGGCATGGGTCAGGAACGTCGGACGCTCGATGCCGGTCCCGATGAACACCTGCTCCAATGGTTGGGGCGGCAGGAGTTCGCGAGGATCGACGCCGGTTTCGCTGGCGGCGAGAGCGACGATCGTTGGCGTCCCGTCGGTCACGGTATCCGCGCACGAGGCGATCAAGAACGCCAGCGATCCCAGCAATAGCAGACCCGCCAGAAGCTGGGAACGAACGAGCATGGGAATAGAGGAAACGATCACGATGATTGGTGGAGTCACAGTCTGTCCCATCACGCTTACAGCATCAACACTCAACGCGTTGGACGATGAAGGTTGGATTAGGAGATGCTCGACCTCGGTACACCCGCGTCGATGGCATAGTGATCAAAGGCTGACGTAGGAAGTCGGAGGGCGGCTGATGGCCGAACGCACGGATGAGACGGGATGGAACCTCGGCTCTTCGAGGGC
>JASLZO010000154.1 GCA_030754805.1 Dehalococcoidia bacterium | reverse complement strand
GATGAATTTCCGGCGCGGCTCGACCTGATCCCCCATGAGGGTGGTAAACATCAGATCGGCTTCCGTATCGTCTTCGGCGCGGACCTGTAGCAGGGTCCGGTTGTCCGGGTTCATGGTGGTGGCCCACAACTGGTCGGGGTTCATCTCGCCGAGCCCCTTGTAGCGGTTGATCGCCACACCCCGTTTGCCGGCACTGAGAAAATAGTCGACGAGCTCGTCGAGATCGTTGATCCGGACCTCACTGGCCTTCGCCTCAGTCGATTCCTCCGACTCGGCCTGATCCCCGGCTTCACCCGGCCGAGCCGCCGGCGTGACGATCATCGGCCCGGTCACGGCCTCGATTTCCCGATGGCTGGCATAGAGCGCGCGATACATGGCCGAGCCCACGAACTCGATCCCCACCGTCTCCCGCCGGGTAAACCCGCCGGCTCGGTCTTCGACCGCAAGCGAGTAGGCGTTGTGCTCCGGATCCGCCTCCACGCGGACTGTGCGTAGCGTCGTGGTCAACTCCCGCGCGAGCCTTTCGAGCAGCTCGCGATCGTCGAAGAACGTCTTGTCGGCCGCTCCCCGCGCGAGCAACATCTGGACAATGTCGGCGGCCGGACCGCGACGTTCGACGATCCGGCGATAGCGCTGGAAGGCCACCAGTCGGTGCAACAGCGCTTCGAGCTCGCTCCCGGTCAGCTCCTGTGTCGGGAGCTTGAGGACGCGCGTTTCGGCGGCCCGCTTGAAGAGCCAGGACTCCAGCTCTCGGTCGTCCTTCACATACGTCTCGCTACGGCCCCGCTTGACGCGATAAAGCGGGGGCTGTGCGATACAGATGTGCCCGCGCTCGATCAGCTCCCGCATCTGCCGGTAGAAGAACGTGAGCAACAGGGTCCGGATGTGCGACCCGTCGACGTCCGCGTCCGTCATGACGATGATGCGGTGATACCGTAGCTTGTCCGGCCTGAAGTCCTCCCTGCCGATGCCACAGCCGAGGGCCGCGATCATCGTTCGAATCTCGTCACTGCCAAGCATCTTTTCGAACCGCGCCTTCTCGACGTTCAGGATCTTGCCCTTGATCGGCAGTATCGCTTGGAAGCGGCGGTCACGCCCTTGCTTGGCCGACCCGCCGGCAGATTCGCCCTCCACGATGTAGAGCTCGCAGCGCTCCGGGTTGCGTTCCTGACAGTCGGCCAGCTTCCCCGGCAGGCTACTGTTGTCGAGGGCCCCCTTGCGACGCACGAGATCGCGCGCTTTTCGGGCCGCCGCGCGCGCGCGGGCGGCCTCAATCGTCTTGTTGACGATTCGCTTCGCAATCAGCGGATGCTCTTCGAAATAGGCACCCAGCCGGTCGTTCACGATCGCCTCGACGATCCCCTTGACTTCGGTGTTCCCGAGCTTGGTCTTGGTTTGTCCCTCAAATTGCGGGTGTGGAATCTTGACGCTGATGACCGCCGTCAGCCCTTCCCGGATGTCGTCGCCACCGATGCTCTCCTTCAGATCCTTGGCGAGGTTTTGGCGGCTGACATACGAGTTGAGCGTCCGGGTCAGCGCGGCCCGGAGCCCGGACACATGTGTGCCGCCCTCCTGCGTATTGATGTTGTTGGCGAACGCGTGGAGTATCTCCGAGTAGCTGTCGTTCCATTGTAAGGAGACTTCAACGTCGATGCCGTCCCGTTCGCCGCGCATGTAGATTGGGTCGGTGTTGACGGAGGTACGGTTCGTGTTGAGGAACTGGACGAACGAATTGATCCCTCCCTCATAGCAGAAGTCGTGGCTCTTGCCGTCCCGTTCATCATCGAGCGTGATCCGTACACCCGCGTTCAGAAACGCCAGTTCACGGAGCCGGTGCGCGAGCGTGTCGAAGCTGTAATCGATCGACTCGAACACGTCGGCATCCGGCTTGAACGTCAGCTTGGTTCCGCGACGTTTCGTCGTGCCGGCGATCTCGAGGTCGCCGTCGGGCACCCCACGTGTGTAGCTCTGTTGATAGACCTGGCCGTTGCGCCAGATCTCGAGCGCGACGGTTTCGGATAGCGCGTTGACGACAGAGACACCGACGCCATGCAACCCACCGGAGACCTTGTAGCTGTCGTTGTCGAACTTGCCGCCTGCATGCAGCACTGTCATCACGACCTCTGCGGCCGGTCGGCCGCTGGCATGCCTATCCACCGGAATGCCCCGGCCGTTGTCGACCACCGTGATGGAGTTGTCGATCTGAATCGTGACCTTGATCGTGTCGCAGAAACCGGCGAGCGCTTCATCGATCGAGTTGTCGACCACCTCGTAGACCAGGTGATGGAGACCGAGTTCGCCGGTCGACCCTATATACATCGCCGGGCGCTTCCGGACCGCCTCGAGCCCTTCCAACACCTTGATCTTGTCCGCAGCGTAGTCCGCCAGATCGGCTGCGGTGATGACCGGCGCCTCCGTTGAGAGTGGGACCTCGACTTCGCCTGGCGACGGCGGGGCGGCACCGTCTGTGTCTTCTTGTTCCAACTGCGTCATCTGTATATCATTTCGTTTCTAGCGTTTAACCAGTGATGCCTGCTAGATCATTGCGGTTAAGCCTGGGGAGCTATCGCGTTGCGGGGTGGTGATGAATGCTGCCGAGCGAAGGAGATCCCTGGGATTCCTCGAGGTGGATCTCTGCTAGATTCGAATCGGCATAATCACATATGTGTAGTCGCAGCCCCCGGTCGAGAGTGGCGAAAGGACTGCCTGGCTCATCTCATCCTTCAAGTCCAGGGCCACACTCTCCGAGTCGGCGACGGCAAGGAAATCGAGCAAATATTGGGCGTTGAGACAGATCGCGAGCGCCTCACCGTCATACTCCACCGAGATGACTTCGGACGCCTCACCGATCTCGGGACTGCTCGAGGTGATTTCGACCTTCCCGGCGTCAATCTGCAACTTCACCGCGCGCGATCGCTCACTCGACAACAAAGCGACGCGTTTGACGGCGCTGGTCAGGCGGTCCCGCTCGAACTCGATGCGCTTGTCGTTGCTCTTCGGTATGGCGTTCTCATACGCTGGAAACTGCGCGTCGAGGACCCGTGAGACGAGCTGACGTCCACCAATATCGAAGAAGAGGTGGTTTTCGCCGCGCTCATACACCACGGCACCATCCTCGTTGTCAAACAGACGCGCCAATTCCCAGAGGGTCTTCTTCGGCAGAATGACGCGCGTCTCGGCACCCTCATCCTTCTGGTCAGACGAGTCGGACTCATCGGGTGTCGATGTCCCTTCTTCCGCTCCCGCCGTCACCCCTTCTCGGGAGGCCGACACGAGCGCAAGGCGGTATCCATCCGTTGCGACAAGGCTCATCGACGAGCCACTGAAGACCAGGAGCGCACCGTTCAGGAAGAAGCGTGTGTCCTCTCCCGTGACGGCACACTGCGTTTTAGCCACCATCTCGCTGAGAATCTTGCACGGTAAATTCACTGTGTTGGCGCCGGTGGCTTCAGGCAGCGCCGGAAAATCCTCGCGCGGCAGCGTCTGCATGCGTGAGCTGAAGCGCTCGGCCGCCACATTGACCGAGCCCTTTGCCGACTGGGTGATACGCAGCTCGGTTTCCGGCAACGCCCTAACAATTTCGTAGAGTTTCTTCGCTGGAAGCGTCAGCGCTCCACCTTTTGTTACCTCCGCTGGGCACCGGCTCCGCAGCCCCACCTCCAGATCGGTGGCGATGAGACGGACTTCCTTGGCACCGTCCTCGGCTTCAACAAGAATATTGGCGAGGATGGGGATAGTGTTCTTTCGTTCGACGATACCTTGGAAGAGTTGCAATTCTCGGAGGAGT
>JASLZO010000153.1 GCA_030754805.1 Dehalococcoidia bacterium | reverse complement strand
CTGTCTGCGGTCTGAAGGAGCGTGATGGCGCGACCGATGTTATCGGATGCCGCACGCTGACCTGTCAACTGAGCGCGCATCGCTTCGGACGCGGTCAGTCCGGCTGCGTCATCGGCGGCGGAGTTGCCGAAGGAGGAGCGACCAGACGTGTCGTCGAAGCGTTCACCGAATCACGGATCCGCGCGGGACGGCAGACCGAGATCGGCGGGGCGCTGAGCTTCGGATTCCAGTTCTACATAGCCGACTCCCAGGAGGAAGCGATGGCGGCGGCCGGCAAGTACTACGAGGAGAACCTGAAGATGTTCGGCCCGCTGAGGTTGATCCGAGCCTTGTCTGAAGAGCAGATTGAGATCATGTCCGATCCCAAACAGGCTCCGACAGCGGACCTGCCGCACATCGAAGACGCCGTCGCGACGGGAGGATTCCTCGCCGGCCCGCCCGATCAGATCATCGAGCAGCTCAAGGCCGTCGAAGGCTGGTATCCCGGCCTCGATCGGATCATGGTGAGCTAACCCGTCGGCACGCCGGAGGCAGTGATCGTGGAGCAGCTCCAGCGCTTCTCCGAAGAGGTGATGCCCGCGTTCAAAGCCAGCGCCGCGACGGTCGCCTCCGACGACTAGCGTCTGGTCCCCCATATATGCTGATCGAGTGAGCTGACTTCGTCGAGTCAGGCTGAGGGTAAGAAGCGCGACCGCGTGGGCGCCGACAGACCCTTCGACAAGCTCAGGGGGAACGGGGGGGTTGTGGACGTTTCCTCCCGTCTCGGCACTTCTTTCTCCGTTCGTGGTGAGCCTGTCGAACCACCCCGATGGATCAACGTTCGAACGCACGGCGTGTGACCGAGAACGCGAGGTGAACGCAAACACTGCGGAATCTTGGCGAGCTACCGTCGAACCGCGTTGCGCCGACTTGTGCAATGTCACGCCATCCAGCACAATAGCGCTCATCCGCACACGGAGGAGCTAGACATGGCTGCAAAGAAGGGGACCGGACTGCTGATGGTTTGGACCGAAGTCCCGGCTGATCTGGAAGAAGAGTACAACCGTTGGTACAACGAAGAGCACGTCGCCGAACGGTTGTCAGTGCCCGGCATTCTGAACGCCGCGCGCTATGAAGTCGTGACAACGGGCCCGAAGCACCTGGCGATGTACGAACTTGAAACCCCGGAGGTGCTGGAGACGCCGGAGTACCTGAAACTATTGAGCGAACCCTCCGACTGGTCTCGTCGCATGTCGCCGAACATCATCGGCACGGTGTACATCCGCAACGTGTACCGCATGATCCATCCCGCCGGCTTGAGCGATGAGGCCGCTCAAGACGGCATGGCCCCGGCGCTTCAGATGGGCCGCATGGACATCCCTGCCAACAGGGAAGACGAGTGGAACGACTGGTACGACAACGTGTACGTGCCGAACTACGAAAAAGTCCCTGGAGTGATCCGCGGGCGTCGCTACGTCGCGGTTACGGGCGAGCCTAAGTACCTGACGGTGTACGAGTTCGAGCACGAAGAAGTGTCGAGCAGTCCCGAATGGCTGACCCAGCAGAACATCGACCCCCGCAATCCCGGAATGCGCGACGCGATGGTCCACCTGCCCGACTCCCCCGGCATCTGGACGAAGACCTTCGAATTGCCTGAATGAACCCTTAGATCACGTGATACAGGATCAGGTGCTCCCGCAGCACGTCGTTCGCGAAGTCGTTGCTTGCGTCACGCCAGACGGAGTGGATGTGGTTGGCGCCGTTCTGGCGGTTGTCGAACTCGGCCAAGTAGTCGACTCCGTGGATTCGGTAGTAGTGGGGCTCGCCCATCTGAGTAGGACCTCCCCATGCCCAATACAGCTTGTCGAATCCTTGCTCTTCCACCCTCGCCAGTCTCTCCTGGGCCAAATCGGGGGCGACCTGGTCTACGTACACCTGGACCAGAGACCTAAGAATGCCCTGCTGGGCAGCGTTCATCGCGGAAGCCGGCAACCCCTCCTCCGCTGGTAGGGACACGGCGGACGCGTTGTACGTCAAAATGTCCTTGGGCGCCTCCCTGTAGAGCACTGCCCGCGATGTCTGGCCCTGGTCCAGGCTGTTCATCAGCTCAAATGCGAGGTCTTCTCTGCGACTCAGCACCCGCATGCCCTTCTTCGGCCCGGAACGAACCTCCGCTGGGTTAGTCCCGAAGAAGAAAGGCGTCATCGACAGGACGCGATCGCCTTGGATGCTGAAGTGGATCGAGATGTGGTGCCCCTCGGCGCGCCATCCCCAGATTCCGTCGCCGTTGGGATCGCCGAAGACGGTGAAGTAGTATAGCTCCGGGTCTCGAACGAACGAGACGACGCCCTGTTCCTTCTCCAACGGACCCAGGACCGTCTCGAGCTCGATGATGTCTCTGGCCTGTTGATAAGACCTAGGGGTGAGGCCGCTCTCCAACAACGCGAACGCCTTCTCTCGCTGAGCGCCGTCGAGATCGCGCAACGGGATTCCGTGCCGGTTCATGGGCGGGTAGTACCAGAAGACGCGCTCTCCGTCCTCGAACCGGTAGACGGTCTTAGCTCGTTGGTCCGGGCTCAGGCTCTTGACGAATCCGCTCGCCGCCTCGGTCATAGCCGTCGCCGTTGCACGTGTCGATAGTGTCGTCGCCATCCTGGACTCCTCCTCGTTCCTCACTTCATCCGATTACGACTTCTAATATAGCTTCGGCTCCGCCCTCGATATTTGACCGGCAACGCCAGCCGTGCTCATGTTTCACGCGGGTCCAAATGCCCAATTCGTGAATGATGGCCCCGAAGGGGCGTTCAGTCTACTTTTGCCAGCTTCTGGAAGCTGCGAACGTTGTCCGGCGGCGTCGAGCTGTGGCTGATGCTAGTGTGTGCGACCTCGCCCACGTAGATGCTTTGGTCGGGGGCCAGGCAGATCCCGTGGGGGGCGATGAACTGGCCCGGTTCGAGTCCGTACCCGGCGCCCAGGCGGGCCAAGACCTTCCCCGACGTGTTCAGCACGCTGATCCGTGGGCCGATGTTCGGCAGCTCGCGGTTCACGGCCATTCCCCAGCCGAGCTCGCCGACGTAGACTCGCTGGTCGTCGGAGATGAAGATGCCGCACGGGCGGTGGACGTTTGCCCACATCGTCTCGAAATTGCCGTTCCTGTCGAACACCTGGATGCGGTGGTTCTCGCGGTCGGCCACGTAGACGTAACCGTCTCGGTCGGTCGCGATGTTGTGGGCAATGTTGAACTGGCCCGCGTCGGTTCCTGGCTCGCCCCACGACTTTATAAGTTTGCCGTCCGGCGTGTACTTGTGAACGCGGGAGTTGCCGTAGCCGTCGGAGACGAACAGATCTCCGTTGTCAGGGTCTAGCGCGACGTGGGTGCAGCGATTGAACGGCTCACCGCTGAAGAGGCCGGCGGGCTGCCCCGGAACTCCGATCGTCATCAGCACTTCGCCGTCCAGTGTGCACTGGCGAACGGTGTGGTCGCCGTCGTCGGTGCAGTACAGCGTGTCGTCCGGTCCCAGCGTCACCCCGTGCGCTCGAGTGAAAACGCCTTCGCCCCACGACTTGACGAAGTTCCCGTCGCTGTCGAAGACCATCATGGGATGGTCGCCCCGGTTGAAAACGTAGACGTTGTTCTTCGAGTCGGCGATGACTCCGGCGACCTCTCGCCAGCGATACCCCTGAGGCAGCTTCTCCCAGTCGACGACGACCTCATAGGTGAACTGTCCGCTTCCGAGTTTGACGTTGGTGACCATTTGGCGCCTCCCAAGTATGGACATTGATGCGGCGAGATGTCCGTCTGGATCAG